>CAZRES010000141.1:0-7009 GCA_964598885.1 uncultured Desulfobacteraceae bacterium
CGGGCGTGCTGGCGGGGCTGTGGGCCGTACTGGCCTAATTTTATCGGGGGTCAACCGGGCGTCTGAAAGCTATTGTTAAGGGAACAAAGGGGGTTCAATCCCCATCAAAAGGCGCCGGATGTTGTCCCGGTGCCGCCGGATCACCAGGGCCGAGATGATCAGGGCGCAGCCGAAAATAATATACGGTCCTTCAAACCACGCAACGGCAACGGGCAATACCAACGCCGCCGCTACCGATCCGGCCGAAACCCGCCGCGATCCGCCGGTGACCAGAACAAACGCCGCAACCGCAACGCCAAGCGATGGCGGCGACATTACGGCAAAACATCCGGCGGCCGTGGCCACGCCTTTTCCTCCGGTTTTAAAATTCAGGTAGATGGGATACAGATGCCCCAGAAAGGCGGATAAGCCCACCGCAGCCATCCACAGCTCCCGATTGACGCCGCCGGGGTCCGCCGCCCATCCGGCGAGCGCGACGGGGGTGGCGCCTTTTAGAACATCGAAGAAAAGGGTGGCGATGCCCATCGGCCATCCTGCGGCCCGTCGGGCGTTGGTTGCGCCGATATTGCCGGAGCCGACGTTGCGCAGATCCAGCCGGGTGGTCAGTTTCACCAGGATCAGACCGGAAGGCACCGCCCCAAGCAGATAGGCCGCCGCGCAGAGCCCTGCCATGATTATCATTGCATTGATATCCATATCCTTATAATCGTTTCTGTGTATGGGTAAAGTAAACGATTCGGACGGCTGTATCAAGCGTTGAATTGACCATGATCTTGATGAACCGACCTGAAAAAAGGAGAGCCTCTTGGAGCCGATTGAGATCCCCATTGACGGCATTTTGGACCTGCACACGTTTCAGCCAGGGGAAGTCAAGGGCCTGGTCCATGAATACATCCTGGCCTGCCTTGAAAAAGAGATTTTTTCCATTCGCATTATTCACGGAAAAGGAAAAGGAATCCTGAAACAGACGGTTCAGTCGGCATTGCGCAAAAATCCGAATGTGGCCTCTTTTATGGACGCACCGGCTGTGTCCGGCGGGTGGGGAGCCACGGTGATTACCCTGAAGTCGCCGGCAAAATCGTAATACCGCCGGTCGTTGCTACCGCAGGGCGGATCCGCGGGGTGCGTGTAAAACGGTTTTTAAAGAGTTTTCGTCCTAAATTCATGCAAAAAATTCATAAGCCAGATAAAATCGATAAAAAAATATTTTCCGCTCTTTTCTTTTCCATTTTTGCGGCGGTTACCGGAATCGGCATCGTGGTGCCGCTGTTGCCGGTTTACGCGCACGACCTTGGCGCCAGCGGATTTTATATCGCCCTGATTTTCGGGGGTTTTTCCATTAGCCGAACCCTCTTTCTGCCCATGTTCGGCCGGTGGTCGGACAAAAAAGGGCGAAAACCGTTTTTAACAGCCGGCCTTTTTTTCTATTTCATTATTTCACTGGCATTTATTTTGGCCAGAGATTTGCACAGCCTGGTTCTTCTCCGCTTTATCCAGGGAGCGGCATCGGCCATGATCATGCCGGTGGCAATGGCCTATGTGGGCGATATTACACCGGAAGGCAAAGAAGGCACGGCCATGGGCATTTTCAACATGTCCATTTTTCTGGGACTCAGCATCGGTCCGCTGCTGGGTGGGGCCATCAGCGATCTGTTCAGTCTTCAAGCCGCGTTTGCCTGGATGGGTGCTCTGGCATTTGCGGCGTTCTGCCTGACCGCTATTTTCCTGCCGCCGGTGGGTTCGGAAAAAATTGTTTTCTCCGGTTTTCAGCCGATTCCATGGAATCAGTTGATGCTCGATTTTTCGATTCTGCGCCTTTTTATCTTCCGAATGGTATATGCGACATGCATCGGCATCATCTGGGGGTTTCTGCCGGTCTACGGCGCGGTATCCTTTGGCTTGTCCAGCGCGGCTATTGGAACCCTGGTCATGCTGGGTGTGGCCGTCAACGGGGTTATCCATGTGCCCATGGGCATGGTGGCGGATCGTGTGGACAAACGGAAACTGGTCATCTGCGGCGGCGTCATTGCGGCGGGCGGCATCAGCGTCATGGGGTTTGCCAATGGATTCTGGGGCCTGTTTCTGGCCAGCGCGGTATTCGGCATCGGCGGGGGAATCGCCATGCCGTCGCTGATGGCGCTGGCCGTGGTCAGCGGCAATCAGAATGCGGCCATGGGTGCCGTCATGGCAATGATTACCATCGCCCACAGTCTGGGCATGCTTCTGGGATCATTGTTTGCCGGCGTCATGATGGACTTGATCGGCCTGCAGCTCGCATTTCCGGCCGGCGCTGTTATTATGCTGGCGGGGGTGGGGGCGTTTATTCTGCTTACATATGATTTTTCTTCTTTACGGGTCCGCCACAGCGGATGAAACCGAAAAAGCCAATGGACAAATGATGGAACAACCCGCATGAAAGTTGATCCGGAAAAAAATCATGCCGTCATATCCGGTGATTTCATCGGATTTTCCGACCTTCCGGCTGACGTACGGGAAGCATCGTATTACCGGCTCCGCCAGGCCGGGGAGGAACTGAAGCGCATGTTTCCATCCGCCATGCCCTGGCAGGTGGACATGTTTCGGGGGGACGGCTGGCAGTTTCTGCTGACCGATCCGATGGTGTCGTTGCGGGCCGCGCTTTTTTTCCGAGCCTATCTTCGGGCCCGGGCCGGCGGGCATCCCACAGATGTGCGGCTTGCCATCGGAATTGGGTCCATCGATTATGTGCCGGACAACCGGGTATCAGCCGGAGACGGGGTCGCTTTCCGGCTTTCCGGCCGTCTTCTGGATGAGATGACCGGACGAACGAGCGGATCCATGCGGCTGGCCGTGGAAGACGAAAACCAGGACCTTGCCCTGGACGGGATTACCCTGCTGATCGGCGCGTTGGCCGATAACTGGACGGAACGCCAGGCCCGGGCCGTGGCCGGAGCCCTTCAAGGCCTGACGATCGGACAGATAAGTCAACAATGGCCGGAAAACATATCACGCCAGGCTGCGGGTAAACATCTTGTCCGGGCCCGATGGCCGGAAATTCGAGTCGGCATAACCATTTTCGAAGCCGCCGCGTCCGGCTGCTTTTAATCGATTTTAGCGATTGTAACGATCTTACGCTGATAAATGACACCGGATTCAAGGGTGTGGGTCATTTTCACCACATGCAGGCGGTTCTGGGCGAACAATTGGATACATTCGGGATAGAGTTCCCATTCCAGGGCAAGACCTTTTTCCCGGACGGTGTCGAGGGTGTCATCGTCCGTGATGGGAAAGGACCGCTGGCCGATGATGGGTCCGGAATCCTCCCCGTAGTCGATGAAATGAACCGTGCACCCGCCGACTTTGCAGCCGTACCGGAACGTGTCGCCGTAGCCATCCACGCCGGGAAACGCCGGCAGCAGGGCCGGATGAATGTTCATGATGCGCGGCCTGCCGGGTTCGGTATTGACCCGGTCGATGAAATACGGGGTGAGGTTCCGCATAAATCCCGCCAGCACCAGCAGGTCAAAAGGATAATCCTCCATTTGAGTCAGAAGAGCGGCCTCGGCAGCGGCACGGGTACATAGAAACCGGTTCACCTTTCTGTTGTCCGTATCCGGCAAATAAAAACGCTGTTGATCGCGGACCGTTGCCAGGTCAAAATCGGCCGGAAGGCGATCTTTGAGACGATCGGAAGGGTTCGGCTCGTTCCATGGATCGGCGGCTGAAGGGGGGAAATCCCGGATAATATCCGCGTAATCGACTCCAAGGGTCGGGATTGTTTTTTTTGCCGCCTTTTCCAGACCTCTGGCCTCGGGATTGTCCGATCCCACAAACACCACACGACCGTTGATGCGACCGGCTTCACACGCGGCAATAATCGCGTCCATATTGGTTCCCGATCCGCTGATCAGGATGCCGATGCGGACGCCCGATGAATCGATCATTTTCTTTTCCATCATCGTCCCCCGAAAAAAAGGTCCATGTCCGCCGGATAGGTTACGTCAAAACCGTATTCCAAAACTTTTTCTTTGCCCGCCGGGAGGCGGAGAGTCCAGGTGAGGCGGTCCGCCTTTTTTTCCGGAGCCGGGCCGATGACGTTTTCGTCCAGCTTGATGCGGTCGTCGCGGATCTGGGGAAGGGCGTCTTCCACCACAACGGTCACGTCATGGGGTTTGCGGTTGACCAGAGTAAGCCGCCATTGCCACCGATAGGCTTTTTTTCCGCCGAACAGGCCCTTTTCGTCGGATTTTTTTTCCACCACGTCGAATGTCACATCAATTCCGGGATCAGTGCCGAAAAAGAGTCGGGTTTCCGGATCAAACAGGGAAAACGGTCGGGCCATGACCATGGCCCCGTCGATTAAAAAAGTGGCCTTTCCCTCGGGAAGGCGAAGGAACTCCTCGTCACTTGGGACGATGCGGGCAAACAGATATGCCTGCCGCTGCTCATAGGGACGGACCAGGTACTGGAATTCGGCGTTCCAGGATTTGGAACGCACAACGACCTGACGATTCTCCCCCGAAGGGAGGGTCTGCCGGCCCAGGTCATAGGTGTCAAATAAAAACCCTTCCTGTCGTTCCGGCTCCGGTGCAGCCCCGGCACCGGATTCTTCTTGCGCGGAGACCGAGTCCGCGGCGGTCGGGGCCTGCATCAGGGCGCGTTCCGATTTCATCCGGACCGGAGAAATGTCTTCCCGGGGCTGAATAATCCAGGGCCGCAGTTGCGGCGGGTCGGGTCTTGGCCGGGTTTGAGCCGTGGCAAGGGTCATCTGCACGTTTTCCCAGTTGACGCCGGTTTCTTGAAAAATCTCGGCATACCAGGAAAAGGCGATGTTGGATCTATCCGGCCGGGCGTTTAAGGTATAGACCGGACGCCATTGGCAGTTGCGGATATGATAGGTGCACGTCAGGCTGATTTCCCCGGCGGATTTTTTGTTGAAGTAAACCGTGGTCTGCCATCGTTTTTCAGCCCGTCCCGTAAGGTTGTCGAGTTCCCTGCGGACCCTCGCGATCTCCTCCACAATGGGTTCCAGCGACTGCTGCAAGGGGAGAATGGCTGATGCGGCATCCGTGACCCCCTTACCGATGGCTTCTCCGATTTTTTCAACGGAATCAACGGTTTCCGGCAAATTCCTGCTCAGGTGCTCCCAGTAGGCTATTGTTATGTTAAGAGCCTTGATTCTGGCATCGATCCGGGATTTTTCCAGGTTCAGTTCCTTGAGTCGTGACTTGAGTTCCGCAACGCGGTCTGCGGCCTCGATGGTTTCCAGATCCATGGTCACGCCCAGAAGAGTCATGCGGGCTTCCGGCGGAATCCGGACGGAAAGGGTATCTTTTATCGCGTGTACGGGAAGCCAAAAACGCGCATAAACGCGATCGCCCTCGGTAAGGACATCAGCGGTGATCTGTTCGGTCACTTTGGCGCCCTGGGGAAACACCGTGACGGCAACCGGCCTGGCCGAAGCCCCGGAGACGACGGTAAGAGCAGTCCATGCCGAAAGGGTCAGCAGAAGCAGCACGCGAAAATACAGACGGTGTCTGATCACGATTCCTCCTCCGGATCGGTTTCATCCACAAAAAAGTTTAGAATATCCTCGACGGTAAACTGTGCCAGCAAAAACGGATGATCGGTTTCGGAAGAAACAGCCGGATAGGCCGTATCTTCCGGATCATGTTTTTCAAAAATCTTTAAGGTATGCTCCATCCCGTCATTTACGGTCACGGTGATCAGGGGCGACGGATCGGATTTTTCAGAGGTATCCTCGATGAATTCGCGGCACTTAAGGTCAGATACCGTCTGGAGCAGGTTGTTGATTTTGGTTTCGGAGACCGGATTGCCCTGGCCATCCTGCCAGACGTAAGTAGGTTCTGCAACCGCGTCCGTGGCTTCGGTTTCGTCTTTGCGGTCCTGGGCGGGCTTTTCGACAAGACTCAGCACCAGCGGGGGGTTATGCGGCCGGACAATGTGGATCTGTCTCACCTGGTCGCGGTTGACGGTCAACACGGTTTTATCCATGAGATCGCTCCGGCTCCGTTCAAACCGGGAGCGAAAATTGCCCCGGGCGTGATAGACCCGGTCGTCTCCCGCCAGCCTGACAAATGTATGCTGATGGGATGGGGCGGTTTTCCCGATATCGACCACCCGGAGTTCCCGGTCCCGGGAAAACACCCTTACCCGGATCCGCTGTTCATCATCCAGGTCGTAACGGTGATCGTTGCCGCTTTCCGATACCAGGGCCGTCAGGTTCAGTTCCAGGACGGCGTCCAGCATCGGGATGATGCGGCTTTGATCCGCCGTGAACCCGCCCGGCTCCACATACCAGGTATCATCGCGCTTGCGCAGTTCCACCGTCGTTTCTTTTCTGATCACTTCCAGGCCGGTGATGTCGTTTTCCTCCAGTGCGGGAAGCACCGGCATTTCATAGTGGATCCGGTCGCCGTTTTTCTGGAAATAGAGATATGCGCCCAGAACAATAATGATGACAATGAGAATGATAAGTTCTTTTTTCGATTTCATCGGGTTTCCCTTTATTCGAACAAGGCTTGGATATATTTCTTTTTGGACCGTCGTCGCAGCAGCACGATCATTCCGAACAGCACCACCAGGCCCGGCAGTCCGCCGATATTGAATCCTTTGATCAGATTTTTGGTAAACGCCGAGGTTTCATCCAGGGGATTGAACTGTTGGACCTTGCTTCGCATGACGGCGATATCCGTCCGGTCGTTTAACGCGTCGATGAGGTTGAGCACAAAAGCGGCATTGGGACTCCGGCCTTCCTGATCCAGGAGATTGTCCCCCAAAATAGCCGATGATCCCACCACGCTGATGGACGAAGGCCGGCCGGCGGCGATAAAATCCCCGGCAGCCTCGATTTCCGGAACGCCTTTTCCCCCGCCGCCGGCGCTGTTGTCTGCGGCCTCGGCCCGATTGCTGTTTTCACCGGTTTTATCAAAAGAATCATCGGGATTTTCGTCATCACCTTCCTCACCGACCGGCGCGGGTTTCCGGGGAATCGTTTTCCCGTCAAAAT
>CAZRES010000142.1:0-6997 GCA_964598885.1 uncultured Desulfobacteraceae bacterium
GCTTTCGCTCAACGGTTTTCAAGACCGCCGCCTTAAACCACTCGGCCATCCCTCCCGATAATAGGCCAAACCTATAGCAGAAATGGAAAATGCCGGTCAATATTATTTTTCAACACCGGGTCAAAAGGGCTTGCGTTTTTGTTGGGTTATCATTTATGTTGCCGGCACTGTGGGTTGACACGCGCTCTTTTTCGCTTATTTTTATTGAAGTTATGAAACTACTCCGATCGATTGAACCGTGCAGGGGACTGCTGCAACCGTAAAAAGTCGGCTTTTACGGAACCATTGTCGATGCCGGGTGGATAAAATCTCAAGACGTATTGGACCGGGAGATTGTAAATGAAACAAAAATACCTTATCTTTAAAAACGAAGCTTCGGGAAATCTAACCATCCAGGAATTTGCGGAACTTGACAAGGATATGTTTTCGCTGATCTGTGAAGAAACTTACGAAGCGCAACTGATCAAAACCGCCATTGCCGAGGGGAAAACCAAGCTTATCGCGAAACTCAGAACCCCCAATTTATATCCTATTGCCGAATATGCCGATAGAATCGCCGATTCCGTTATGGAAATTTATCAGCGAAACAATACGGAAGAGCCCGTGGAACTGGTTTTCGACGATGTGATTCAAATGCGAAAATCCGAGACGGCCCCGCGCAATATTGCCGCCGAAAGTTCTACCGAAGACGACATTGACGATCTGCTCGATGAAGTGGATGAAGAATCCGAAAAACCGGATATCGAAGAAAATGATGACGAACTGGATATGTTCGACGAAGACGCCGAAGAATAAGTGCCTGCCGTCGATCCTGAAATAAAAAGGAATAACTTTATGACAATTGAAACAAGGGAACAAGTGCTGGAAAAGATCATGGCCAACCCCAAACCTTTCTGCCCCCATTGCAACCAGGAAATGAGCATATGGGAGGTGCCGCTGATGACATTCAGCGACGGGCTGGGATGGGACTCACCTTATATGTATATGTGTTTCAATGATGAATGCCCGCTCTATGTCGGCGGTTGGGACAATCTGTGGGAAAATTATGCCCAGCGGGCCTCATACCGGTGTATTAAAAGTCCCAACAGTCCCAATTTCGACACCATTCCGGTGTTCAGTTCCGCCGGCGCAAAGGGGCAAATTGTCGATGAACAGGTCCTTGCCGAGCAGGAAGCCATCAAGGAATCGACCAAAAAAGGTTTTTCCATTCTGGCGGAATGTTATGTGACCAAGGATGAAATAACCATTGTTCAACTGCTGCTGGACCCGACACAACCTTCGAGGGTTCGTATAAAAGCTGCTGAAATGGCAGGGGATATTGCAGGCGTCGACGCCATCGACCTGATCAACAATCATCGTTTCGGAAACGAGCTGCTGGCTGAAGCCTCTCTTAAGGCGGTGGACCGAATTCATGAACGCTTTTTCACGAGGGAATGCCCGTTTTGCGCGGAAATCATCAAAAAACGCGCGAAAATCTGCAAGCATTGCGGAAAAGATGTTAACTGAAAAAAGACATTAAAAAGCAACGGCAGCCAGCAATTTTTGGGACCATTTGGTATCGGATTTAAGATGAATTGAGTAATCATCAAACGCCTGGGGTTGCGCGGCGATAACGGTCATGGTCTGATCGATCCGTTGGGGATGATCCTGGTCTTTTAAGGGAAGATTAAATATTACCTTCAGCCGCCGCCCCAGCAGCATACGGATGGTATCTTTTTTCGAACTTTTAATGGTAAAGGACAGTCCTCCTGCTGAAATATCGGCAAGTTCACCGATATAAGCGCTTCCTATGATGTTGTCCGAACGGTCCAGTAAGGCAAATTTGATTCTGCCCGCCATCTTTTCCCGCTTATCCGTGCGACGCTCAATATTTTTTTCATCTAAAGCCTTTTTGACAGGATCATGCTTCATACAATAGTCATACAGCTTTGATTCCAGCGCCGGCACGTCATTTTTCCACTTTTTGAGTACATCTGTTTCCAGAAAGGAAGTTTTCACCCGGCTCAGCGGCACTAAAGAAAGCGTACACACCGTGGCAGTAAAAAAAGTATCCTGGCCGATAATCTGGCCGGGTCCCAGCATGCCAATTAAACGCTCCCGATTCTCCTGCTGATAAAGAGTTTTAACCTCCCCCTTGTTGATGAAATAGAGCCGGCTGTTGACCGTACCCTGCTCCATGATGGGATCGCCGGCATCAAAATCTTTTGTTTTCATGGAATAATAGAGCGCGTTTCCCTCGGTCGTGTTCAATATGGCGTACAAGTCCGACCAGATTTCCAAATGCTCGCGATCCACGTTCCCGCTTTTTTCCTCCTCAATGATTTCTCCGGCCCGCACAATTTCGATCAGGGCCATAGGATCCACCTCATACATCCGATTATAGAGCGCTTCGGCTTTTTTAAAATTTTTCTCTTTTGCATACACGGCGACCAGCTCCACCAGCAGACGGCAAGCCGCTTCCGTATCATTTTGTTTCACCAGCTCATTCACCATTGCTTCTTTTTCAACTCGTTCCTGCGTATTCATAATATTTTCCCCTATGGTGCCGCATCCACGTTGTGGAGCTTCGTGCTTTTTAGATTGGCAAGAGCCTCGGCGGCAGCGGCCCGTACCGCCGGATCATGGGCCCTGAAGTTCAAAAAACTCTTGGAACGTATGATTTTTTTTAACGCGGGCACGGCGGCCGGGTCACCGATGCGACCAAGAGCCTCACATATTTTAACCCGCAGATTATTTCTTATTTTCCGGGTTTTCCCGGGTGTTTTTTCATCCAGCATGGCGATCAATTCAGACACCGCGGGTTGATGTTTTGTAAGCCCCAACCCTAATACTATCAATCCCTTCACATCATCGTCAACCGAATAGAGGTATTTAATCAATATTTCCCCAGCCTTGTTGCCCGCAATATTCTGGATGGCAAACACCGCTTCCCGCTGAAGGCGAGGGTCGTCGTTGTCCAGTATATCGCTGAGCACCTTCAAGTGGGCCTCGCTTCCGGTGCGTCCCAGCACCAGAATCAAATTCCGCATATAATACCAGAGACCTTTTTGTAAAAGACGCTCCACAACGGGTTTGGCGGCAGGTCTGCCGATAAAGGTAAGGGCCTGGATGATCCGGTTGCGCTCCACACGATTCTGGGTATCGTGAAGCTGGTTCAGTAAACGTTCAATGGACACGACGCCCAGCGTGCCCAGCGCCGAAATTCCCTCGGCCTGTTTTTTAGTGCCGTCGGCCCGGGTTTCGCAGACCAGCAGGTTCAGCAAATCATCCGTGGCCAGGTTGCGCAGCAGTTTTCCGGCAATGGCGCGCATCTCGTTTTCCCGGGGGAGTTGGCCGGTATAGATCTTATAATACGCATCCAGGATCGGCTCTGCATCACCGGTGTTATCGGTTTCAAGCAGATGCCGCGCCATTTTTTCCATCTGCTCGGCTACTTTCTCATAATCCGGGGTCAGCATGGTTTCTTGCTGCACCCATTTGGTCAGTTGTCGTGAAACATGGATGCGCTGATCTTGACGACCGGCGACTTCCATTTGTTCATCGACCTTGAGCATCATTTTCAGCGCATTGGAACGAATTTTTGGATCCTTGTTCCGCAAAAGTTGTCCCAGGCGATCGATCAGGGTCAGCACCGAAGGCAGATTCCCTTTGGCCAGCAACGTTTTAATGGCCCTGTCCATTCCATTGACCATCCGGTTCTCGACCGGAATTACCTGCTTTTTCAACGTCTGAAGCTGATCCAGACTGAAAAGCCCGGCAGCTTTTTTAGAAGCCGTCATCAACTGAAATGCCCGGACTACGGCTTTGATCTGCTGATCTGATCGATCTTCTTCCTCGGAAATCCCGATGGCCAGATCTTTGACGCGATGCAGAAGACTCAAAAAGGCATCATCATCCATTTCTTCAATAAAACGGTTAAAATCGCTTTCAGCGAATATTTTGGTGCGGTCCTGGGTCATCACCGCCAAAAGCGATTCATTTTCCATATTCGGCAGGGAATCAAGGATGGTTTTGGATATTTCCGTCTTGCTCTTGCCCGAGATCCGGCTCAGCATATGGACCATGCCCGCCAGTTTATCAGACATATCTTCGGGAAGACCGCGGGAGCCCGCCATCACCTGCTTGATGCCGGCCTGAAACACCCGTAAGATCCATTCGGCATCCATTACCAGTTTTTCAACCTGCTCCCGGGCGGCTTCCGAAAACGCCTCTTCCCCCACGATGAAACGGACAATATCCTCATCCGTAAGGTTCATGGAAGCCACCATGCGCCGCTCCGAATCGAGTTCCACATAAACCTTTTCATCGATTTTGATATTGGTGAATTCCCAATCGGAAACGATTTTCGCCGCCCCGCCATCGGCTTCCACATCCGTGGCCGACCGCGTAAAAATTTTTACCAATCCCTTAAGTTCCTGTTCGGTGACGCCCTGATGAAACGTGATGCTTCGGATACCGTAATCGAGCATCATATGAAGAAAAGCATTCACGATGTTTTTGCCGAGTTCTTTTTCAGAGATCGGTTCTCCCTGGATGAGCAGATTTTTGTCCGCTTCGGCATATTCCAGCTTATCGATTTGCTCGAGAACTAATCGCGTCATACGGATTAATCGGTTCATGGTGTTGGAGACAATGGTGCTGGCGGGGGGATAAAGGCGACAATTGCTGATCACCGTCATAATAGCAAATATGAGGTCAAGCGTCGGTTTTTCAATGCTTTCCTTTTTCATGCAGACGCGTCCTCGTTGGAGGGCCAACGGATCAGAATAAGTTGAATTCCCGGCATTTATTTACCCGGATTATATGACGGTGCGGTGATACGGCGCTGAACATGGATATTCATACTGTCATAAGAGCGGAAAATAATCCGTTCTTTTTCCAACCGTTTTTCAGAAATGTCAATGGGTGCGGCTGCGGAAACGGCAGTTCGGGCCGCGCTGATATCGGGAATGGCCGCCAGACCTTCTCCGATCTTTTTGCCGGTCCGGGAATCATAAACCACGGCAGTTTCGCCGTCGGCCACTGCCGCATACAGGATCGGGCCGGCCTGATAGATCCGGGCGGCCGACAAGACTTCCCTCTGCCAGGATTCCAATGCTCCGGCAACGCATTTTATCACCATAAATGACCGACCATCAACAAAGACCACAAGATCGAGCTGGGATCGGTATACTTCCTCTGGAAACGGCACTTCGATATCGGCATCCACGGCAATATCGCTTTTGTCATATCCCCGTTGGATCACCAGAAAACGCTCGACTTTCTGGCGATGGGATTCGGTCCCGATATCGGGCACCGTCCGGCCGGTCACGAAATCAACCAGGGTGTCCAACGGCAGCGGGACGTGTTGATCATTATCTGTTTTTTTATCCCTCGGCATCAATATCCGATCCTTGTATCAGCGAGGCGCCGGTCATTTCAGCGGGCTTGTCAATGCCCATCAGGTCGAGAAGGGTGGGAGCGATATCCCCCAGAATACCGGGACGCAGTCGGATATCCCGATGATCCGATACCAGAACAAACGGAACGGGATTCATGGAATGGGCCGTAAACACCTGATGGTTTTCTCCCAGCATCTGCTCGGCATTGCCGTGATCCGCAGTGACGCAAACCGTTCCGCCGGCCTTCCGCACAGCAGACACCACCGTTTCCACACACCGGTCCACGGCCTCGCAGGCGGCAATGGCGGCCGACATATCGCCTGTATGGCCTACCATATCCAGATTGGCAAAATTCATGACAATCAGATGATACTGGCCGCTTTGAATATAAGAAACCGTTTTTCCGGCCACTTCATAAGCGCTCATTTCGGGTTTTTCATCATATGTGGCCACGTCTCTGGGAGACGGCACCAGGTGGCGATCCTCGCCGGGAAACGCCTTTTCCTCCCCGCCGTTGAAAAAATACGTGACATGGGCATATTTTTCCGTTTCCGCGATTCGAAGCTGGCGCAAGCCCCTGTTGCTGATCACTTGGCCGAGGATATTATTCAGATGCACCGGGCCAAAGGCCACCGGCAGCGTAAAGGTTTCATCATATACCGTCATGGTGACATATTCGGTCAGATTCGGTGTTTTTTCGCGCTTAAATCCATTAAATCCGGATTCCGTGAATGCACGGGTAATCTGACGCACCCGGTCCGGTCGGAAATTAAAGGAAATAATGCCGTCCCGATCAGCAACCAGCCCTACCGGAAGGCCGGCATCGTCCACCATGACGATGGGCCGGACAAACTCATCGGTTTCTCCGCGTCCATAGGCGTTTTGAACGGCCTGCACCGGATCTTGTTCCGGGATTCCCTCTCCCAGGGTGTAAAGTTGATACGCCTGCTTTGTCCGATCCCACCGGGTATCGCGGTCCATGGCATAATATCGGCCGCAAATACTGGCAATGCGTCCAAATTTTTTGGCGTTCAAAAACTTCTGCAACTGCTCCACGTACCCCATACCACTGTCCGGAGGAGTGTCTCTGCCATCGAGAATCGCATGAATATAAACCTCGGAAAGGCCCTTGGCAGCGGCCATGTCCACCAGTGCGTATAAATGGGAGAGTTGACTGTGAACCCCGCCGTCGGAGACCAACCCCAACAGATGCAGAGCAGACTGTTTCCGAAGGACGTCCTCCATGATACCGGAAAGCGCTTCGTTTTGTTGCATAGAACCATCTTTGATGGCCCGATCAATGCGGAGCAGCACCTGGCAGACGATCCGACCGGCGCCGATATTCAGATGACCCACTTCGGAATTTCCCATAATCCCGTCCGGGAGCCCCACGGCCTCTCCGGTGCATAAAAGATGGGTGTTTGGACAGGTGGCCATCAATTGATCCAGAAAAGGAGTTTTGGCTTGTGAAACGGCATTGGCGGAATCTGCCGGTGCAATGCCCCATCCATCCAGGATCATCAATACATAAGGTTTGGGAGTGCCGGTTGTCAAAAATCCATTCCTTTCCCGCTTCTGTTTGCCGCATCAGCGGTTATTTTTGTCAACATTTTACA
>CAZRES010000143.1:0-6955 GCA_964598885.1 uncultured Desulfobacteraceae bacterium
TGATGCCCATGGGCAGCTGCCCCGATGTTGTTCAGCGTGCGGCCGGAGAAAAATGGAATGCTCTCATGGACGCCGTCAGTCGGAAAGATCTTTGTCCACCCGATACGCCGGAAATGGTGGAAGCCTGCCAGATCGTCCTGGTGTTCAGTGACTTTGTCTTCCGCGTTTGCCTCCAGAACCCCGACATATTGACAGATCTTTTGGAAACCGGGGATCTGCGACGCTCGTATCGGGTATGGGAGTATGTGAACCGAGTTCGCGGAAACTGCATGGAATGTCGAGATCTCGCGGCCCTTTCCACCGCCTTGCGTCGCATACGGATGCGTGAAATGGTCAGGATCGCGTTCAGGGATTTGGTGGGATGGGCGAATCTTTTTGAAACCATGAGGGACCTGTCAAATCTTGCCGAGGCCTGTCTGGATACCGCCCAGGCCATGATATACAAAAGGCTGACGGATCAATACGGCGTCCCCGTCGGCAGAAAGGGCCAGCCGCAGCAGCTGGTAATTATCGGCGTCGGCAAGCTGGGCGGCCGGGAACTCAATTTTTCATCGGATATCGACCTGATGTTCGCGTTTCCCGAAGCCGGCAAAACGACCGGCGGCGCAAGCACGGTTTCCAATGAAGATTTTTTCGCACGGCACTGCCGTCGTTTGATCCAGGTGATCGGAGACCGGCAAATCGACGGCCTTGTTTTCCGGGTGGATGCCCGCCTGCGTCCGTTCGGCGACTCCGGTCCCATTGCCATGAGCTTTGATGCCACGGAGTCTTATTACCAGCAACAGGGTCGCGAATGGGAGCGGTATGCACTGATCAAAGCAAGGATCGTGGCCGGCGACCGCCCCGAGGGCCGGGCGCTGCTCGATCGGCTTCGGCCTTTTGTCTATCGGCGATATCTCGATTACGGCACATTTGAATCCCTCCGGGAAATGAAGCAGAAAATCGCCCGGGAAAACAGCCGTAAAGGCATGAAGGAAAACATAAAACTGGGCTCCGGCGGCATCCGGGAGATCGAATTTTTCGGACAGGTATTTCAGTTGATCCGGGGCGGGTTGAATCCTCACTACCGGAAACGAAGTATTTTGAACATTCTCCGGCTGCTTGCAAAGGATAACGGAATTCCCGAAACCGTCAGCCGGGAATTGACGGAAGCCTATGTATTTTTGCGCCTGGTGGAAAACCGCCTCCAGATGACCGATGATCTGCAGACCCACACGCTTCCCGAACAGGCAGATGACCGGCAGCGTCTGGCCCTGTCCATGGGGTATGCGGAGTGGCAAACATTTACGGACGTGCTGGATATGCATATGAAAAGGGTCCAGCGTCATTTCAGCCATTTGCTGGCCTCGGATGAGCCGGACCATCCGGAAGAAGATCATATCCGGGCATTTAATGCATTGGGGACCAATGGGTCGGAAAATGGGATCAGCACCGGGATACTGGCCCGAATGGGAGTGAGCCGGCCGGAGGCTGTAGTTTCGGAATTGAAAAACTACAAGGCCCTCATGGATGCCGATGATGTGAGTCCCAAGGGAAAAAACAGGATCAAGCGCCTGGTTCCCCAGATTCTGAGGGAGGCCCTTACCGGCAGTGGCCCGGCCACCACATTGCGGCGTATTTATGAACTGGTCCGGTCCATCCGACGCCGTTCCTGTTACGCGGCGCTGCTGCTGGAAAATCCCGACGCCTTGACCCGACTGGTGAAGCTGGCCCAGGTCAGCCCCTGGATCCTTTCTTTTCTTTCCCGGCATCCCCTGCTGCTCGATGAACTGTTGGATCCCCGTACCTTTAACGCTCCTTTAGACAAAAAGACCCTTCATGCGGAATTGGTGGAACGGATGGAACGTCTCGGGACCCAGGATTTTGAGTCCCGGATGGATGAGGTCCGGATATTCAAGCAGATCAGCACATTCAGGATTGCGGCAGCCGATGTGGCGGGGCATCTGCCCCTTATGAAGGTAAGCGATTGCCTGACCTATCTGGCGGAGGTGATTTTGCATCATGCCCTGGAAATGGCCTGGGGCCCGCTGGTCGAAAAGTATGGGCTTCCCGAAGGTTGCCATGAGAAAAAATACGGATTTGCTCTCATCGCCTATGGCAAGCTCGGCGGACTGGAATTGGGGTATGGCTCGGACCTGGATCTGGTCTTTCTGCATACCGGACCCCGGGGAAGCACCCCGGGGGGGCGATTGTCGCCGGTGGACTACGGCCAGTTTTATTCACGACTGGGCCAGCGAATCATTCATTTCCTGACCACTATGACCCGCACGGGCAAGCTTTATGATATTGACATGCGGCTTCGCCCCAGCGGCAATGCCGGTATTCTGGTGAGTCACATCGATTCCTTCGAGGATTACCAGACCCACAGTGCCTGGCCCTGGGAGCATCAGGCGCTGATAAAGGCGCGCTTTGTCGCCGGCGATGTTGACGTGGGGAACCGGTTTACCGCCCTTCGCGATAGCATTCTGCGCATGCCGCGCGATGCGGCGGATCTGAGGGAAGCGGTCCGGAGCATGCGCGAAAGAATGCGCCGGGAGCACGGCGTCGATATCGGCGGCCGGTTCGATGTAAAACAGGACCCCGGCGGGGTGGTGGATATTGAATTTCTCGTGCAATATCTGATTCTGCTTAATGCCGGCCGGCATCCGGAATTAACCGAATGGACGGATGTGGTTCGTCAGCTCAATACCCTGGCGTTGACCGGAATCATGGATGAGCGGACCGCACATTTTCTTAAGCACGCCTATCTGATTTTCCGCTATTGCATCCATCGTCTGACACTTGAGGAAAAACCGATCCATCTGCCGAAAAAGCGGTTTACGGATCTTCGTCAGGAAGTCATTTGGATCTGGCAGACGTTTTTGGGAGCATAAAGGGGTCTAAGAAGCGCTTATCGCACTGTTTTTTGCTATCGCAGGCGATACGTCAGGCCGAGGAAAACGCGCGTCTCGATGTCATCGTTATCATTGTTCTTGATGCCATCATCTAAATGGCTGAGGGTGACGGTGGTTTCGGCCCAGATCCGGTTGACCAGATAGTAGTAGAAACTGGATGTAAATACGTTGGAGGTTCTGTCTTTTTTATCACTTTCGGAGGGAAATTCCGCCCGGAACGTCCAGGAGTTCTGCCAGTCGATGCGGTTTGAAATTTCATAGGTTATGGACATGACGTTGGTGATGCGATGTTCCGCGTTGGGGCCGAGAACGGCGGAATAGGTCAATTTTTCATTGAACTGCAACAAATAGGAATAGGGTATTCCCAGTTCAAAAGAAGTCGACAGCGCCGGATCTTTATCTTGACCGTCTTCGTAATCGGTGGCGACATAGCTGATGCCGGCCTTGATTTTCCATCCATGGGCGCGAACGCCGAATCGCTCCTGTTCCAGAATATCTTCAATCCGGACGATTCCAATGGCCCCCAGATTTCCTTCCCGCAGGACGCCTTCTTTTCGCAGAACATCCTCCATGGCTTCGTACCAGAATTTTTTATATTCCGTGACACTGTAGCCGCTTTGAAATTCGTCCTCCAGGTCGATCACCCGCGCCAGCTCGAGATAGCCGTAATCCGACAATTTTTCGGTGATCACGCCGTAGAGGATCAGATCATCCACGATCCGCATGGCCTTGGCCAGAACCGTGGCATTGTAGAGCCTACCGTATCCCACCCCAACGCCGATTTCCACAAACGGTTCGTCGGCGCTTTCCGCCCCGGTTATCCGGCGGTATCCGGCATCAAGGGAACCAAAGGAGAGAAATTTTGAATCCCCGAGATATTTGTCGCAATAGGTCGAGGCAAAGAAATCATATCCGTAATCGGACCGGTTGTCTTTGTTTTCCCCGCGTTCAACATCGTATCGGGCATCCGCGCGCAAGGCCCACTCAAAGGGGATGGAACTGTAGCGCATATCGTACCAACCCATTAAAAAACCGTCATAACTGGCCTGTTCCTGGTTGCCGTCTTTGAGATTAAACGCCCCTTTTACATACGCTTCCCGGGAATAGCTTTCCGGAATGGTATAATCCCGCAAAGAGATAGCCGAAGCAATGGCGGGGAACAGGAAAATCCCCATCAGCAGGAGGCAGCCATATTTTTTTCTTGTCATGCCAGGACCTTACTATTGTGATAGCGTAACGCATCTGCTTGAAGAATGTGGATGAATTTTGGCTGTCGCCACCGGGTTTGCAGAAAAAACCCAATAAAAAGCGTGTAAAACCAAAAATACTGGATCGGCGGGGAAAGTCAATGGAATCTTTTATGATTGAAAGTCCGGTCAATTTCAATGGAATGGAGTTGTTGATTTTTTTTACAAACAATGATCATATGGATCCGCCACACATTTTGGGAGTCCGCATCAGGACCCCGGAGGATGCGCAATATCGGGAGCACGACGTGCTTTTTGTGTCTTTTTGATTAAATTGATTTGCAGATACGTTGCAGTGTTTGCCAAGAATAATGTCTGAAGGCGGCAGAAATGGCCGCGGAAAGGTGAAAACATGGAAATGAAAAAAGTTGAGGCAATTATAAAGCCTTTCAAACTTGATGATGTTAAGGAAGCTCTTAATGATATTGGTATTCACGGCATGACCGTTTATGAAGTCAAAGGATATGGCCGCCAGAAAGGCCATACGGAGATCTACCGGGGAGCTGAATATGCGGTGGATTTTATACCGAAAATAAAGATTGAAATCATTGTTGACGCCGCCCGCCTGGACCAGGTGGTGGAAATCGTCCGTCAGGCGGCCTTTACCGGCAAGATCGGCGACGGCAAAATTTTCGTCAGTCCGATTGAGCATGCGGTTCGTGTGCGGACGGGCGAAAAAGGCGCGGATGCCATCTGAAGCGGCGCCGGTGGGCGCGGGGCGATGTCAGCGAAGTGGAGTGACTGTCGCCATTAATGATACTGGCGATGATTGATGTGATATTTCAGAGCTTTGTAAGTAAACTTCCGGACGGTGGTGTCCAGTATTTTGGCAGCCTGGGAAATATTGCCCCGGGTTTGCTTCAGCGCATCGATGATCATTTCCTTTTCCAGGCGGGTCACGGCGCTGTCGAGTGACAGCGCGGGAAAAGAATTGGATTCGTGTCCCGTCTGCAGGGTGGGGGGAAGATGGTATCCGTGAATTACCTGATCCTCGCACAGCAGTACGGCGCGCTCAATGCAGTTTTCCAGTTCCCGGACGTTTCCCGGCCAATGGTAGGCCATCATCATGTCAATGGCCGGCGTGGAAAACCGGACGATTTTTTTGTCATTTTCCCTGGCATATTTTTCCAGAAAAAAATCGGCCAGCACCAGGATGTCGGTTTTTCGTTCGCGCAGCGGCGGCATGTAAATGGGGAAAACATTGATCCGGTAATAGAGATCGCTTCTGAAAAAACCTTCGGTGACGGCTTGTTCCAAATTTCGGTTTGTGGCGGCAATGATCCGCACATCCACGTCAATGGTCCGGTTGCCGCCTACCCGGGAAAATTCCCGCTCCTGGAGCACCCGCAGCAGTTTTGTCTGGACCTCGGGCTCAATGGAGCCGATTTCATCCAAAAACAGGGTTCCGCCGTCCGCCAGTTCAAACTTTCCGGGTTTTTGCTGAAGGGCGCCGGTAAACGCCCCTTTTTCATGCCCGAACAATTCGCTTTCGATCAGATTGGCGGGAAGGGCCGCGCAATTGATTTTTACAAACGGATGTTTGGAGCGTTTGGAATTGTAATGAATGGAATTGGCCACCAACTCCTTACCCGTTCCGCTTTCTCCCCGGATCAACACCGTGGCGTTGCTGCCGGCCACCTGTGAGATCATCTGATAAACTTCCCGCATTTTGTTGCTGTTGCCGATAATATTCTTGATGCGGTATGTTTTTTCCAGCTCCATCTGCAGCCGCTCGGTTTCCGCTTTGAACTGTGCCCTTTCCAGCTGGATTCTCTCCAGATGGATTACCTGCGTGGCGATCATGGCGGCGGTGACATGAAGGATTTTTTCTCCTTTTTCCAGGGGATAGGATGAATCATATTCCCGGTCCACGCTTAAGGCGCCGATGACTTGTTTGTCTTTTTTGATGGGTACGCAAATAAAGGAAAACTCGCGGTCGCCCTGGCCTTTTCGGGATGCGGTGCGGTTGAGAAACCGTTGGTCCTGGCTGATTCTGGGGATGGCCACGGCCGTTCCGGTCTGGATGACCTGGCCGGTAACCCCTTCTCCCAGCTTGTAAACGCCTTTTTGCCGGGCGCTTTCGGACATGCCGTGGGCCACTTCGATGGTGATTTCTTCGGAAACGGGATTTAAGATGGTAATGGCCCCGCGGTGCATGTGCATGGTTTTAGACAGCAGATCCAGGACGTTATAAAGCGATTGCTTAAGATCCGTGGCCTGATTGAGCACCTGGGTAATCTGGTACAGCAGCGTGATGTCTTCGATTTTATCCATATGGTTTCTTTTCCTAGAACGAACGTCGCATCCTGTCAAGATGAAACGTGAAAAAGCGGATCAGTGGTTACCGGCGGGCGGCGCATCCACGGCATCCCCATCTTGTATGAGTTGCCGGTAATATTGTTTTTTATCGGTATACATCCGGTCATCGGCAAGAGACAAGACATTTTCCGGCGCAATTTCATCCGAGCCGGCGGCGCCGATACTGATGCGGATCGGAATACGGATCTTGCGACCGGAAGGATCACTGCAGGCAAGCGTCAGATTTTTTTCCTGGTCCCGGATGCGCCTGACGACAGAAGCGGCCTGCCTTCGGTCGGTGGACGGCAGCAAAAGCGCGAACTCGTCTCCACCGAAACGCGCCAGCACATCGGTTTCCCGGCAGATGGATTTGAGCATGCCGGCTACCTCAAGGATCATCTCATCGCCTTTGATATGACCGTATTGATCATTGATCTTTTTGAGACCGTTGACATCGACCATGAGCAGGGAAAAGTATACATCCGGAAACATGCGGGCCCGCTTCAGCGCTTTCTC
>CAZRES010000144.1:0-3778 GCA_964598885.1 uncultured Desulfobacteraceae bacterium
ATGCTTTCCATGGCATCCAACCCATACCGGAACCGCATGATGGCGGAAACGCCGTCCAAACCCACCAGTTCCACATAATAAGAAGCACATTGGGTGCTGCCAACGCCCGCATTGCGTTTCAGGTTCGCCTGAACCTTGAAATTGCCGGTAAACGCTTTTTTGGTTTCAATATAATCATAATTCTGGGAGAACAGAACCTCCTGATTGTCAATGGCCACGGTCGGCCCGCCTGCATGGACGGCTGTATTGGTCCCTCTGGTCCAGTTGGTAGTGAGGGAGCCGCTGAAATCGTCTTCCAGCAGCACGATCCTGCAGTCCGCGTCATCATCGCCGTCACCCGCACCGTCGTTGTCTCCGGCGTCTCCATTATCTCCTGTTCCCCCGTTGTCGCCGGTGTCTCCATCATCGTCCGTGCCGCCATTGCCGCCCGTCCCATTTTCCGATGTGTTGTCTTTTGAATCTCCGCTGCTGCTGCTGTTGCATCCAACGGCCACAAATACGACCAAAAACAAGACCATGAGAATCGACAGCACGCTTTTGACTGAAAATCTTACCTTCTCCGCTTTCATGTTTTTTCTCCTTTCCGTTGTTTGTTTTTCTTTAACCGCCATATACTTATGCACCACATTTCAACATCTTGTGTCTGTTCCGGCGGCATTATAGGCATCCAGGATAAAAGGCATATGGGATTCGGCGAGTTCACACTAAATCAGCTCCGGCATTTTGAACAATGGAGGCGGTCACACTACTGGAAACCCCGCCATCGATAAAACAAAAGCCGTCTTTTCGGACCGCAGTAAAAAGACCGGGCAGGCCGCAAGACAACAACTTGAATCTGATCAATGTTTTAAAGGCGTATCCTCATCGGAAGCAATAATCACCATGACTTGGTCGGAAACAATAACATCAATGTCCCTGGCGGGACTGCCGCGTTTGATGCGGCTTGACGCGGGCGGGAAAAATAATTTCTGAAATTAATAATTCTTACATAATAATAAATTAGTTGTGATACGGATGGGGCCATTTATCGTATCCGCGCCAACTCTATCAAGTAAGAGTATTACTAATTTGGTAGCAAACCGGAAAAGTGGTGTCAACAGTTTTCGCTCATTTGCTCCCTTTTTCAGATTCCGAAAATACGGCAGGCACCGGCGCCACCCTGCCGGTATTTGAAAACTTCAGTAATGAAATTAATTTTTTGCGCAACGTTTGCTATGGCGCAACTCCCATGCTATAAAATCACAGCAGCCGCACGCGGCGTGCTGGAAAAAAGTTGAGCCGACCAATCTAGAAATACAAACGGAGTGTTTATGACCGATAACCAAACGCCGGAACACAAACTGATATTAAGAGGACTGACCCGGGCGGATTATCCGCATATCAAGCAGATCATGGACCGTGTCTATGCGCGGATGGGAGGGGCCTGGGAAAAAAATGAATTCAATCAACTGATTAAAGAATTCCCCGAAGGGCAAATCTGCATCGAAGATAAAGGCCGGGTGGTTGCCGCGGCGCTGACCATCCGCGTCAATGCGGCGGAATTTGAAAACCAGCGACATACTTATGAGGATCTTGTGGACGACGGCGATATGACCGGCCATGATCCCAACGGGGACGCCCTGTATGGCGTTGACGTCTTTGTCGATCCCGATTATCGCGGCCTGCGCCTGGGCCGGCGGCTCTATGACGCCCGCAAGGAATTATGCGAAACATTGAATTTGAAAAGCATTATTTTCGGGGGTCGTATCCCCGGCTATGGGAAGCATTCCGATTCCATGACCCCGGCGGCGTATATTCAAAAGGTGAAAGCCAATGAAATCTATGATCCGGTGCTCTCGTTTCAACTGTCGAATGATTTTCACATCAAAAAAATCTTAAAAAACTATAATCCCGCTGATACCCAGTCCGATGCGTACGGGGTATTGATGGAATGGAACAACATCTATTATGAAAAACGCCAGAAGCTGTTCGGCGGCCGGAAATCCTATCCGCGCATCTCAGTGGTCCAGTGGCAGATGCGGCTGTTTGATAAGCTCGATGATTTCCTCCACCAGGTGGAATTTTTTGTAGACGCGGTGTCCGGCTACAACTCCGACCTGGTTTTGTTTCCCGAACTGCTCAACGCGCCCCTGCTGAAAAATTTCAACCAGGAAAATCCGGCCGAGGCCATGCGGTCCCTGGCGGAATATACGGATGAAATCCGCGCCGCTTTTGTCAAAATGGCCCTTTCCTATAATATCAATATCGTAGCGGGAAGCGTTCCGGAGCTCAAAGACGATTTTTTATACAATGTTTCCTTTGTGTGCCGCCGAGACGGGACCTGGGATGCCCAGTACAAGCTGCATATCACGCCGGACGAGGCCCAGTACTGGGGGCTTAAAGGAGGAGACCGGCTCCGGATTTTTGACACCGATATCGGCAAAATCGGCGTTTTGATCTGCTATGACGTCGAATTTCCCGAACTTTCACGAAGACTGGCGGACAAGGGCATGACCATCCTGCTGGTACCCTATTGGGCGGACACCAAGAACGCCTATCTGCGGATCCGGCGATGCGCCCAGGCCCGGGCCATTGAAAATGAATGCTATGTGGCCATTTCCGGCAGCGTCGGCAATCTGCCCAAAGTTGAAAACATGGATATTCAGTATTCCCAATCCGCGGTGTTTACTCCGTCGGATTTCGCCTTTCCCCATGACGCCATTGCCGCCGAAGCAACGCCCAACACGGAGATGACGCTGATGGTGGACCTGGATCTCGACCTGCTCAAGGAATTGCGGCAGCAGGGAAGCGTCCGCAATCTCCAGAGCCGCCGCAAAGAACTTTACGAAGTCGTCTGGAAAATGGAAGAGGATTGACGTAGTTGTTTTTTTGTTGAGCGGGCCCGCCGGAATTACAAAAAATTAACCTGCTGGACGGATTCTGTTTTCATGATCCGCTCTTTGATCCGATCCCGCATGACCGGATCGGCGATGGGCAGGATGTTGGAAACCGGCCGGCCGTCGGCATCGGTTTTGATATGCCATTGATCAATGCGGCCGGGCACATAGGCATAGGCGCATCCCCCATATCCGCAGCAGGTGGAATCAAGCACTCCAACGCCCACCAGATACAGAATTTCGTCCTGGCCCAGCTTCAGGCGCTCCATTCTGGTAAAGGTATAATTTCCCCCAATGGCGGTAATCGGCGTCATCAGGTCGGGATGGACAAATTCGACTGTGGTGCGATTTTCGGTCAGCTTCATTTTTCTTCCAAAACCGGTAAATCAGCATGCCGTCATCTGGAGATAGCGGTATCCGGAGTGACGGGGAAAAAGCGCCTGAACCGTTCCCGGATGTTTTCCACCCGCTTCCGGTTAGCGCCCATATCCGAATATCCGATGCGGGATGCGGAACGGACATGGATGACAGGCTTTTCCTCGTCAAAAAAAAATTCCACATCATCGACAAACCGGAATATCTCGGAACGAAATTCCGCATGAATATAATTATCCCGATCGGTTATGATCCGGGTCCGCGGGAAATCACGGATGATGCGGAGTATCGCTTTGCGTGCCTGTTGCCGCGGCACCATATAGTCTATAGGCGCCACAAAATGGTCAGCATCCTTTTCGCAGGAAGAAACGCAATTGGGGGAGTCTGGACACGGCATCAAGCAATTGCCGTAAACGCCGACCGTTGATTTTGCGCAACCGCACAGAACGGCACCAGCCGCAATGATGATCAATACGCCGATAATTTTCCGCATTTTGCCTCCATAATCTCTTCTTGCTGTCCATATG
>CAZRES010000144.1:3878-6873 GCA_964598885.1 uncultured Desulfobacteraceae bacterium
TACGCCGATAATTTTCCGCATTTTGCCTCCATAATCTCTTCTTGCTGTCCATATGATTTTATGACAAATTTCTCATACAGGAGAATCGAGGTTTAAATCATTTGTCATATTTTTCACATTTTTGCGGCTGGGACTCTCCATGATGCGACATGCCGACCAACCCGGCGGACAACCTGAAGTGGTCGTGATTCCGAAAGAAAAGGCCGTATTCTGGCTTGACGGGGACGGCCGGTGGCAAAACGAAGACGGTCCCTTTCGGCACAAACGGATCATCCGGCATTTTCACGCCTCCATATCCAGGGATGCGGACGGTTACTTTGTTTCCCAGATCAGAGACGACATCCTGGAAAAGGTCTATTTTCACTATGAAGATACCGCCCTGTTCGTGGTTCGGGTAATCACGGAAAACCGCCGGCTGATGCTGGAGTTAAACAATGGCAGACGCATCCATATGGATCCGGAAAAACTGTTCGTGGATAACGATCGCTTATACCTGCGTAACGGAGACGATACCATCAAATTCAACCAACGGGCCCTGTTTGCCGTTTCCGAATGGATTGAAACGGAAAACGATCGCCTCTATATCCGCGTCAACGGCCACCGTTACGTGATTCGTGACGACACAATCAACGAATAAAACAACATGTGGCCGGGGGTCGAACCCGGATTCAACGGAAGCGTGATCTGGCCTTCTCGAATGCTTCTTTGACGCCTTTCCAGATATTATCCACGCCGGATTTGACTTCCTCCCAGTTATCATCGGCGGCATGGCGGACGTCTTCGAGTTTCAGCCGAACTTCTTCCAGGCGTTCGCGCAGATCATCGGTATAGTTTTCAATTCTTACGCTGGTGTTCACCTGGGTTTTTTTGGCTTTTGTTTTCAACTCATCGATCCGGCTGTTCCATTCCTTGATCAGGGCTTTCTGTTTTTCCAGAAAATCTTTTTTTTCCGTCATGGCATTGCCTCCTTTGACCGAATACATTGGCGTATAACGCTTATTTAAAATGATATAAAACTGTTATTTAAAATGCAAGTTCGTTTTTGAGAGACTGCCGCCGGCGGGCTGAATCATCTGGCTTTATCATCCTGCCTTAAACAAAATCAGGGCGGCGCCGGAAAACATGATCAGAGCCCCGGCCAGGCGCACGGGAATGTTTTCCTCATTGAAAAACAGCCCGCCGTATATCACGCCGAACACAATGCTGAGCCGTTTGATGGAAATCATGTAGACCGCTTTGGTCATGGAAATGGCAAAACCATGAAACAGGATATGGGCAAACAACAGCATGCCGGCCACAACGCCTCTGCCCGGAAATTCAAAAACCCGCATGAGTCGGATGCTGCCGGAAAGGGAAAACAGGACCGACAGCAAAATGGCCAGCGCCACAAAAAGCGACATCTGGAAAAACATCACCGATGAATGAATAATGGCCACCTTTCCGATCACCGAGGAAAAGCTGAAGATAAAGGCCACCAGCAGCATGATAAGCGACCCTTTTTCTCTGAACATGGCGGTAAACGGCGCCAGAAACGAATGCCGGCTGATATCGATGTTAAGGATGTAGGAGCCGACACAAACCGCGAGAATGCCGGAGATGCCCCATCGATCCGGAATTTCCCCTAAAAACAAAAATCCCGTTCCGATCATGAACACCGGCGTAAAGGCAAGATACGGCACCGTCAGAGAAAGCGGCGATATTCGTATGGCCGTCATATAAAGGATAAACGGGACAGCGTTTAACGGCAGGCTGGCGATAAAACTCCAGAAAAAAATTGCGTCCAGGGGCGGCGTGGAAATGAAAAAAAGCGCCGATGCGGTCAGCGGCAGGGCATAAAGCAAAGGAAAAACAAACATCTCATACGGATTATACCCGGAAAACCAACGCTTTACCCAGGCATCCTGGGAAGCGACGGCCAAAGCGGTCAATAGTGAAAGATAAAACCAGGTCATTTTGGAGTCTGCTGCTCATTTGATCCAAATCGGTGTGCTCAACAATCATCCAACCATACCATGAAAGCATAATATTCCGCGGCCACGGTGACAATAAGATTTTATCAAATACCTGATCCCGAGTTCTCCGGCGCACTTGACAAGATGAACGGAAAAATTATAAATGAATAACAAAAAAAAAGGAGAGCATCATGCCCATATATGAATTCAAATGTTTAAAATGCAACGAAGTGACTGAAATGATCGTCAAAAGCAGCCAGGATCAGATGGAGATGGTCTGCTCCAAATGCGGCTCCGAACATCTGGAGCGGGTGATCAGCACCATTAATTTCAGCATGAGCGGCGGCAGCAAGGCTGCACAGGGTTCCACTCAGACCCGCTCCTGCGGCAGCGGTTCCTGCACCACCTACGATATCCCCGGCCCCAGCCGGTAATGTTATCAAGCCGGGCACGGCCGGCATCAGGCCCACGCCTCCAGGCGATGCCCTTCGGGATCATGAAAATAGAAAAACCGTGTCCCCCACCGCTGTGCAATGGGGCCGGCAACAACATGAAGCGCCGCCAGCCGGCGGCGCCATGCCTCCAGATCTTCCACCTGCCAGGAAAGGGTGATCCCTGCCCCGCCGGAGGCGCCCACGGTGGCCCGCCCCGCGTCGGCAATACTGATGAAGCTTGTTTTGGTCAGCTCAAATTCCACCAGCCAGTCCGACAGCCGATGCCCGTCCTGCCCCAGGAGATGTTGATAAAAATCAACCGTCTTTCGCCACTGGCGGCAATACAGAATTGTGTTGGTCCGACAGATACCTGTTTTAGCCAAATCGCATATCCTCCAATCCCTGCGTTCGTGATGTTCTGAATATTTTGTCAGAAATTTCCTGCATAACTTTCCGCAATCTATGAAATTACAACTACCAATCAGTACCCCGACAGGAGGTCAGGCTTTACTTATTGTCGTTATTTTGTGGTTATTGTAAATTGTAAAAACAAGAAGCATCAATGGTTTTGACATTATTTATTTTTTATATTATTGAAATGTGTTCTGC
>CAZRES010000145.1:0-6841 GCA_964598885.1 uncultured Desulfobacteraceae bacterium
ATTAAAAAACCGAACGATCGTTCTTTTTTCATTATTGACGTTCCAGCCAAAATATGAATTATTGTTTTAATCAAGACGTTGATCATGACGTAAAAGATTTTTCCGGTTTCCTCAATACGTTCGGGAGCCGAAATTTCACGATAAAAGGAATGTAATGTGCGTCCCATATTAATTATCACCCAGCCCCGAAACGGATCGCTGGCGCCCGCGGCACGGGAACTGATCGCATGCGCGAGAAAGATCGGAGCACATTTGAACGCGCCGGTGTGCCTGGCAATGGCCGGGGATGATCTCGGCGGACCTGCGGAAACAATCGCCGTGGAGACGGGCCTTGGTGTTTTTATATTTCAAGGCGGTTGCACCGGCGATCCGCCCGCTTTTTTCTGGATGAATATTGGCCTGGATGCACTCAGAGAACTGAATCCGTCTTATCTCTGCATGGCCCATGACGCGGAAGGATCCGAAATCGGGCCGGCTCTAGCCGTCCGGCTGGAGGCCGGCTGCATCACCGGCGTGGAAAAGATAACGATCCAGGATGACCGGTTGTGTTTTACCCGGAAAATATTTAATGGAAAAATCTGCGCCATGGGGTCCTCCGAAAGTGACACGACCGTGCTAACCATCGCGTCCGGCGCGTTTGCGGCCGATTCCGATGAACCGGGAATCCCTTTGGCTCCCGGTCGTGTGACCACCATCGAGGCAAGCCACCAATCCCATAACATGCAGCATCTGGGATATCGGTCCGATATGGCCGAGAGCAAGGACCTGAAAGCCGCCGATGTGATCGTGGCCGCCGGCAACGGCATCGGGGAAAAGGAAAACCTGGATCTGATGCATCAACTGGCCGGTCTTTTCGCCAAATCCGCGGTGGCTGGCTCCCGGCCGGTCTGCGACAAAAAATGGCTCCCCTTGAACCGCCAGGTGGGGATCACCGGAGCGACGGTATCGCCGAAGCTTTATATCGCCTGCGGAATCTCCGGCGCCGAACAGCACCTGGCCGGCATGAAAACCGCCGATCTGATCGTATCCATCAACACCGATCCCCATGCCGCCATCTTCAGGGCTTCCGACATCGGCGTCATCGAAGACCTGACCACCTTTATCCCCTTTTTCATCGACATCTGCCGAAACCAGTGTTGATAATAAGTCAGGCGATATGGCCGTGCTCCCAGCAGGTCACCAAAACACGGTCCGCCTCCTCCAGAAGGATTTCCGGGTGACACGGTTCGGCCGTTTTATGAAAACACCCGCAGCCGATGAACTCACGCCCCGCGCGTTCGGGGAAGCACCGACAGGCCATGATGTTCCCGCAAAGCCAACGGCCATCGCCGTTCCAATTCCCTTGTCTCGGCTCCATCGATAAATTCCGTCCATTGGCCGGCGTATTCGGCTGCGGTATCGGATGTATCCTACGCGCCGCCCATCTGTGATCTATGCCTTTTCCTCCGGTTCGAAGGTGATGATGATATCGGCCACCGTGGCGCCTTTTCCGGCCTCATGCACAAACAGAGGGTTGATGTCCAGCTCCTTGATCTGGGGATGGCGGGTGACCATGTGCGACAACCCCACCAGCAGCTTTTCCAGTTTTTCCAGATCAGCCGGCGGTTTTCCCCGAAAGCCGGTGAGCATTTCAAAACCCTTGATCCGGCGGATCATGCGGCGGGCGTTGTTGCGGCCGATGGGCGCCAGTTTGAAAGTAACGTTTTTAAACAACTCCACGTAGATGCCGCCCAGTCCGAACATGAGCAGATGTCCGAACCCAGGGTATCGGTTGACTCCCAGAATGACCTCCTGGCCCGACGGGGCCATTTTCTGAACCAGGATCCCCTTTATGTCGGCATCCGGCTTCAACCGAACCGCGTTTTCCATGATATCGGAAAACGCGGTTCTCACTTCCTCACGTGTATCCAGACCCACCTTGACGCCGCCCACATCCATTTTATGAAGAATCTGGGGGGAGATAATTTTGAGCACCACCGGAAATCCCATCTCTTCCGCAAAATCCCCGGCCTCTTCCAGACTGCCGGCAAGCTTCATGGCCGGGATATCAAACCCATAACACTGAAGGAGTTCATGACCGTCATATTCGCCCAGAACCATTTTGCCCTTGTCCAGACACTCCTTGACGATGGCATCGGCTCTTTTTGTATCAAAGTCCAATTCATATTCCGGCAGAATCAATCGGCCCAGCCACTGGGTGGCTTCGTACAGTTTACCCATCACCCGTGCCGCATCTTCGGGGAACCGGTAGACCGGCACATGGTTATCCTGGAGATGCTTGACGCCGGCGGAAACGTCCACCACCCCCATAAAGCTGCACACAATGGGTTTGATGGAACAATTGTAGATGTTGGCAATGGCTTCGGCGGTTCCGATGGCATCGGTCATGGACTGGGGCGTCAGGATCATCAGGACCCCGTCCACGCCAGGGTCCTTGATCACGGCATCCAGGGCGTATTCATAACGATCCCGGTCCGCGTCCCCGATCACATCCACCGGATTTTTGAAATTGGCCGTGGGCGGCAGATGCTCCCGCAGAACGGCGTCGGTTTCCGAGCTGAATTGGGCAAGCTTGAGGCCCGATATCTCCGTCATGTCCGTGGCGATGATGCCCGGTCCGCCCGCGTTGGTAATGATAGCGATGCGGTTGCCCACCGGAATCTTGCGGGTGGAAAAGGCAATGGCCAGATCAAACATCTCGTTGACCGTATCCACACGGATGATGCCGGATTGATTGAAAATAGCATCGTAAACTGCTTCAGTTCCGGCCAGGGATCCGGTATGGGATGCCGCGGCAGCGGCCCCGGCGACGGTTTTGCCGGATTTGATCACAATCACGGGCGTGGGCCGGTCCCCGGAAGTAATTTCCTTGACCTCCTCAATAAATCCGGAACGGAACCGGAGTTCTTCCATATAGATCATGATGACCCGGGTTTCCGGGTCCCGGTGATAATAACGGAGAAGATCCAGTTCATCCACGTCAGCCTTGTTGCCGATGGAAATGAATTTGGAAAACCCGAATCCCCGGTCAGCGGCAAAATCAAGAACAGCGGTGCAAAGCGCCCCGCTCTGGGAAATAAAGGAAATATTTCCCTGCAGCGGCATCCGACTGGAAAAGCTCGCATTCAGGCCTACCGCCGGACTGGGATTAATGACTCCCAGGCAGTTCGGCCCCACCAGGCGGATCCCGGCCCGGCGGCACTTATCAGCGATCTTTTCCTCGATTTCCGCGCCTTCAGGCCCGACCTCCCGGAATCCCGCCGATACGATCACGATCCCTTTGACATTGCTTTCAATGCAGTCATCTACGACCGCAAGGGCGAGTTTCGGGGGAAGAATCACCATGGCCAGATCAATGGGATCGGGGATGGCCTTGACATCCTTGTAACACCGAACGCTGAGAATGGACCTGGCCTTGGGATTGACCGGATAAAGGGTGCCTTTGAAATCCCCTCTCAAAATGTTGGCAAAGATATCATGCCCCACCTTGCCCGGTGTGGAGGAGGCCCCGATTACGGCCACGGATTCCGGTGAGAATATGGCATCGAGTTTATCATCCATGGGTTTCTTCTCCTTTTCCTTCGGTTTGATTTTTGATTTCAAGAATCATATCATAAACCGTCTGGCGGGAAATGTCGCAGGCTTTTGAGATTTCTTTTGCCAAAGACGCCGCACCCCCGGTTTTGGATTTCAATCCCTCGATAATCAACTCCCGTATGGCGGACGGATCCGTGGTTTTTTTAGCGCTCTCCGGCGCCACGAGCAGTGTGATTTCACCCTTTATGGAGTGACGGACCTCCAATTCGGCCAATATCTCGGATATCCGGCCCCGGAGGAATTCTTCATGGGTTTTGGTCATCTCCCGGGCGACCACCGCGTCCCGGTCGCCGAAGATCTCAAGGGCATCCGCCAGGGTGGCGATGATCCGTTTGGCCGACTCATAAAAAATAAGGGTCCCGGGGATATCGGCGATGGCCTTCATCCGCTCCCGCCGCCTCGCAGGCCGGGAGGGCAGAAATCCGTCAAAGAAAAACGCGTCCGACGGCAGCCCGGACGCGGAAAGAGCCGCCATGGCGGCTGACGGACCGGGAATCGGGATGATCTTTATGCCCGCGGCCGCCGCTGCGACCACAAGACGATATCCCGGGTCCGATACGGCAGGGGTCCCGGCATCGGTTGCCAGAGCTGCATTCATGCCGGACGACAGTTTTCCAAGGATTCCTTCGACCCTTTCAGCTTCATTGTGTTCATGGCAAGAGATGAGTTGGTTGCTGATATCATGGTGGGACAGAAGTCGCCGGGTATGGCGGGTATCCTCGGCGGCGATAAAATCGACGTTTCTTAAAATTTCAAGGGCGCGAAAGGAAATGTCCGAAAGATTTCCGATGGGAGTGGCGACAATATAGAGGACGCCGCCGCAAAAGGTGGACCCTTCAGTCATATGCGAGTTCAAAGGCATTTTTGATGACATCGACCTCAGGTTTCCCGTCAACCGTGCTGACCGTCACCACGTCGAATCTTGCCCGCACGGTTGTCTGCCGGGTGGTTTTCAGATAATAGAGGGCCAGCATCGACATTTTCCGTTGTTTTTGCGGCGTTATGGCAGCCTTGGCGCTGCCATAGGCGTTGGAACTGCGGGCCTTGACCTCCACGAAAACAATGGTGTCACGGTCCCGGGCGATCATATCGATTTCTCCGAAGCGGGTCCGGTAATTCCGGCAGACCACGTCATATCCCTGTTTCCGGAGATGCCGTTCGGCCAGGGATTCGCCCCGCCGGCCGAACTCCTGCCGCTGATGTGTCATCATCGCCCTCGGGTTGCGGGGTTAAAAATTCACGCACACCGCTGAAACTTATGCGGTGGATCGGGCAGCATCCATGCCTCCGGATGGCCTCGCGGTGCGCCCGGGTGGGATAGCCCTTGTGAGCGGCAAAATCAAACTCCGGATACTCATCGGCATACCGACCCATGAGCCGGTCCCGGGTGACCTTGGCCACGACAGACGCGGCGGCGATGGAGATGCTGATCCCGTCCCCGCCCACAACAGCCTCCTGGGGAAGATCGGATGGAATCAGAAAGCGGCCGTCAATCAGCAGATAATCCGGCGCCGGATTCAGATTCAACATCGCAAAAGCCATTGCCTTTAACGACGCCCGAAGAATATTGATGCGGTCGATTTCCACCGGATCGATAATGCCGATGCCGATGGCTACCGCATGCCGGTAGATATCGTGGTAAACCGATTCCCGCTTGCGGGCGGTAAGCTTCTTGGAATCGTTGATTCCGCATTCCGGCATTACATCCGGCAAAATAACCGCCGCCGCCACTACCGGGCCGGCCAGCGGACCGCGACCGGCCTCGTCAATGCCCGCGATCAGACGAAACCCGTTGCCGCGTGCACGCTGTTCACATATCCACAAATCAACCGGCATATTGTGACGATTTCACATGGGGCATCTGTCGCGCCCTTAGTCCCGACGGCGCTCCTTCAATCGTGCCGCTTTACCTCTGAGATTTCTCAGATAATAGATTTTGGCCCGCCTTACCTTACCGTGGGTGACGACCTCGATCTTGTCGATCGAAGGCGAATGCAAGGGGAAAACCCGTTCCACCCCGATGCCGTAGGAGGTTTTCCGAACGGTAAACGAGGCATTGACGGTTCCCTTGCGCCGGCTGATGACCACGCCCTGGAACACCTGAATCCGCTCTTTTTCCCCTTCCCGGATCCGGACATGCACCTTTACGGTGTCTCCGGGGAAAAAGTCGGGATAATCCAGCCGCAGCTGCTCTTTTTCCAATTGTCTGATCTTTTCCATTCTGCCACCTCAATTCTTATATGAATTATGCTATCGTTACCAATGTGATAATTTTTTACTGACCACCCAGCACCCTGTCCAGAACGATGGCCGCCGCCGACCGCACCGACAGGTGATTGTAGCCCGTGTTGCCCCGAATCGGGGCCAGCACGTAATCAGCGTCTTCAAAAATCGTATCCGCCAGTCCCCAGGCCGTTCCCAGCATCAAAAGCCAGGAATAATCCCCGTCAGCCAGCAGACGCTTGAATTCCGGGAACTCCAATCGTCCCGCGGTTTCAGCCGCGCGGGTGGCGACCACTTTCATCGGTCGGCCGCTTTCCATCCGGATCTCATCCATTACACCGGACAAATCCTTACGAACCCTTACCAGTTCCAGAGCCTCCCGCCGCTTGGGGTTATAAACCCCTCCCCGACCCGCTGTCCAGTGCGAAACCAGTTCTTCCACCAGCGCCCGCTGGTCATCCAACGGCGTGACCACGTAAAAACCGGCCACTCCATAAGTTTTAGCGGCCCTGGAGATATCATGGAGATCCAGGTTGGTCACCGCCGAAGCGATGATATCGCCATTCCGGTTTTTCACCGGGTGGTGCACCAGGGCCAGATAGAGTTTACCCGGATACAAAGTGTTCAACGGCCCTGCACCATTTTTTCAATATTGCCTTTTCCCTATCGGAAAGTTTTTTGTCGTCCAGCAGATCCGGCCGTTTCAGCAAGGTTCGGACCAGCGAAGATTCCAGCCGCCAGGATGCAATCCCGGCATGATTACCCGAAAGCAGTATGTCCGGGACTCCTTCGCCTTCAAACTCCGGCGGACGCGTGTATTGCGCGTGCTCCAGAAGATGATCCGAAAACGAATCGCTTCCCGCCGAATCTTCTCCGCCCAAGGCGTCCGGCAACAGCCGCGTCACTGCGTCCATGATCACCATGGCCGCCGGTTCACCGCCGGTAAGCACATAATCACCGATGGAAATCTCATCGTCGATATGCGCGTAAATCCGCTCATCCACGCCTTCATACCGGCCGC
>CAZRES010000146.1:0-5428 GCA_964598885.1 uncultured Desulfobacteraceae bacterium
CCGCCGATATACCCGGATGCGCCGGTTACCAGAATTCTCATAGGCGATACCTCCTCAGTAAAGAGAGTGTTCATGGATTGGATAACGTCGTCGGAAGTTGATTTTAAGAAAGCTCGCGGATTTCAGAAAAAATCATGCCCGAAAGAGGCCCGAAGCGATGAATCCGACTGGCTTCGAAACTATCCATTTTTTCCGTCATTTATCCGGCGGAAGGGTCAGCATTTTGACGATAAACCGCCGGGCAAAGGGCAGGAGCCAGAATAAAAAAAGCAGGACCGGGGTGACGCCGATGTTCCAGTGAAGTTTTTTCCGATGCGCTGCCTTCCAGACCCGTTTGGCCACATATTCCGGTCCGAATAAAACTTTCATGGTCTTTATGCTGTAAACTTCTTCCGGCGAATCCAGTAGCGGAGTCCGGACATAGGGGGGCCGGATGTCACAGACATGAATGCCCCGCCGTTTTAACTCGATATTCAGGGCCTCGGTCATGGCTGAAAGGGCGTGTTTGGTGGCCGAATAAACCGACAGATCCGGAACTCCATAAATGGAAGATGCCGAAGACATGTTGATGATCCGGGCCCCGGGGGTTTTCTTCAGATAGTTCAGGCAATGAAAAATGCAGTTGATGCAGCCCATGAAATTCACCTCGATGATCCGGAGATGATCCTGGAGAGAAACATTTTCAAACAGGCCGAATTTCAATATGCCCGCGTTGTTGACCAGCACATGGATTTTCCCCTTGGTCTTTTCGGTAAAGGCATGGATTCCTTCTCTCACACTGTCGCCATCCGAGACATCCATTACCCGGGAAAAACAACTTTCCGGCCCGATCCTGTTCCCCAGATCGTCAAGACCGGCCTGATTGATATCGAAAAGGCCGATATACCAGCCGTTTTTCGCAAACAACAGGGCGGTCTCAAGGCCGATGCCCGAAGCCGCGCCGGTGATCACAATGGTTTTCTTTTTCATTGCCCGGCCCCCGTTTTCTTATAGGTAAGAAGAAACTCGCTATAAAGAACGGCAAAAACAAGATCCACCACCCCGGCGCCGGTCAGAATCAGCGGAATCTGACCGCTGATCCAGGCCCACATCAGGGCTACAAACACAAAAATTTTTGCGATGATCCCCATTCGGACGATATCATGATTTTTATGTATATCCTTGGAGACCCAGAAATATCCGATGCCGAAAACAAATGCCAATCCCAGAAACATTATGAAAAAGGCGGGATACAGGGGGAGCGCCATGTCAAACAGGGAGAAAAGAATTTTATATCCAAAGGCAAAAACCGCGGCAGCGCTCCAGTTCCAGATGGCGCCGATCAGGAAAAGCTGTTGATAATAACGTTTTTCAGGCATGACCTTCCCTCCTTTTCAATGAAGCAATTCAGGTCAGTAACACGTTTCCCCCGGCTTGATATCGCCGAACCACCGCTCAAAAGTCGTGTTGTAAAGGCTCCACACCAGAATATTTGTCAGACCCCATTTTACCGACAACGCGCCTTCCGGGCATCCGGTCAGGCAGCGGTAACAGCGGATACAGGTGTTGGCGATCACCGGCAGAGGATCCAGCCGCATGCTGCTGGTGGGGCATTCTGAAGCACACCACCGGCACTCATTGCACGCCTGGGGATCGGCAACCGGCTTGGGCATGAGAAACCTGAGCAACGGATCTTTTAACACAGCGCCGATGATCGGATAGAATCCGAAACCATGCCGGTGGGCATCCGGCCGGGTTCCCGCCATGGGACCGGATCGACCGGAATCTAAATGATCAAGCAACGCAGCGGCAAAATCTTCGGCGGCTTTCAAATCCCGCTCATCCGGCCGCTGGGGAAAACGCCCTACCAGACAGGGAACCGGATGAAAACAGGTGCCCCGGCACAAGAAACCACCGACCACGTTCGCGCCCTTTGCCTGCAGAGGCCGGGCCAGATCATACAACACCCGGCCCGGCGCACCTCCGGACGTAGAAAAAACAAAGGCTTTCTGGCCGTCCATGGAGGAAATGCCCTGAAGGAATTCCCGAACGGGTGTCGGCGCCTGGCTTTCAAAAGAGGGCGCCCCAACGCCGATCAAGTCGGCATCCGTCAGGTCGTCCCGGGAGGCTTTGCGGAATGGGATGCGACGAACCGCATGGCCGGCATCTGAAAACACCGCCTCCATGGCTTTGGCGACCTTGCGGGTATTGCCGGTCTGGGAAAAACAAATCATATGGATTTTCATCAGATCACCCTGGCTTCTTCCGTTAACAGTTGAACGAGTTCGGCGACGTCGGCTACCAGTCGTCCGCCCTTGCGCCGGGGCGGCTCCGCCAGGTTGCGGATCACCACTTTAGGGGCCATATCCACGCCCAGGTCCGCTGGCGTGAACGCTTTAATCTCTTTTTTCTTGGCTTTCATGATGGCCGGCAAGGCCGGGTACCGGGGCTCGTTTAGCCGCAGGTCGGCGCTGATAATGCCGGGCAGGTCGATCTCCTTGACCTCAATGCCGCCGTCCACTTCCCGGGCCACCCGGGCCTTGTTTCCGTCGATGTCGACCCTGGACGCAAAGCAGGCCTGGGGCCAGCCCAGGTATTCGGCCAGAAGCTGAGCCACCTGGTTATCATCCACGTCAATGGCCTGCTTACCCAGCATGACCAGATCCGGGGCTTCCATTTCCACCAGTTTGGCCAGAATCCGGGCCACGGCATCCGAGTCCGGGTCGACCCCGGTGTTGACGTGAATCCCCCGGTCAGCCCCCATGCTCAGGCCGTATCGGATCTCGGTAGGGGTCTTGTCACCGCCGATGCCCGCCACAACCACCTCCCCGCCTTTATCTTCCTTGATGCGCAAGGCCTCCTCGATGGCGATTTCATCAAAAGGGTTCATCTTAAAGCTCATGGAAGACAGCTCGATTCCCGAACCGTCCGGCTTGACCTTGATCACCATGTCCGGGTCCGTCACCCGCTTGGCCGCCACTAAAATTTTCATGATCCGTTCTCCTGTATACTAATGTTTCCTCATCGCCGCATCCACCATCTGAGCCAGATCCATGATGTTGATTTCATCGGCCAGCCCCTTGTCCTTTATCGCGTCATCGAGCATGATCATGCAGTAGGGGCAGGCCGTGGCAATGGTTTTGGCGCCGGTGGCCCGCAACTGGTCGCAGCGCTCCGCGTTGATGCGCCTGCCGATCTTTTCCTCCATCCACATGCGGGCCCCGCCCCCGCCGCAGCAGAAACTGATCCGCTTTTGGCGCTCGGCCTCCACCAGGCGCACGCCGGGCACGCATTGGGCGATTTCCCGCGGAGCATCGTAAATACGGTTGTATCTCCCCAGATAACAGGGGTCATGGAATACCACGGGGCCGTTCCCGGCAAAGGATCCTAAGGGGCCAAGGGCGCCTTTGCCAATCAGATCCCGGATCATCTCCGTGTGATGGATGACCTCAAAGGTTTTGCCGAACTGGGGGTATTCGTTTTTAAACGTGTTGAAGCAGTGGGGACAGGCCGTGATGATCTTTTTCACCCCCATGGTGTCAAACATTTCCAGGTTGAAATTGATCAGATGCTGGGCCAGATATTCATTGCCGGCCCGGCGGGCCGTCTCGCCGCAGCACATTTCATCATTGCCCAGACAGACAAAATCCACGCCGGCAGCCTGCAAGAGGCGGGCGGTGGCCATGGTGGTTTTCCGGTACCGGTCGTCAAAGGACCCGGCGCATCCCACATAAAACAGGTAGTCAAACCGCGGCTTGTTTTCCGGGTGCGGCACGGCCGGCGCCCCGGTTTCCGAAAGGGCCGCCATCCAGTCCCCCCGGGTGTTGGACGCCAGGCCCCAGGGGTTGGACAGATTCTCAAACCCCTTGAAGGTCTGCCGGAGTTCTTTGGGAAACCGGCTTTCCACCTGAACCAGATACCGCCGCAGGTCGATGATATGGTCCACATGCTCGATCATCAGGGGACAGTTGGTGATGCAGTGCCCGCAGGTGGTGCAGGACCAGATGACGTCTTCTGCAATCACTTCGCCGGTCAGGATCGGTCCGTCCCACTGCTCCAGCAGCACGGCCGCCGCCTCATTGCCTTCCCGATGACGGGCCAGGGCCGCCCGCCACATAAGCGGAGTTTTGTCTTTTAAATGCTCCCGCTCATCCATGATCAACCGCATGGGCGACAACGGCTTGCCTGTGAGATGGGCCGGGCAGTTGGCCTGGCATCGGCCGCATTCGGCGCAGGAATACATGTCCAGGCCCCGCTTCCAGGAAAATTCTTCCATCTTTCCCACGCCGAAAATGGCGTCCTCATTCTCGAAATCCTGTCGGGCCAGTGCCCCGGCGGGTTTCCGGCTGCGCAGAAACAGCGCGGGCAGGGAAGTGATTTCATGAAATTGTTTGCAATAAGGCAGGTAATTCAAAAAGGAAAAGGCCAGCAGCAGATGTCCCCAGAACCCCACGGCATGCAGTTGCGCGGTCATGGGGTCTGTTGCCGTCAATCCCGAAGCGGTCAGCATCTGCCGTCCCAGAACACCGAGGAACGAGGTCTGCTGTTCCGGATGATCCGGGACCATGACAAACAGCGTGGAATTATAAAGCCAGTCCATGACCATCATGGAAAAAATCCAGGCCAGGATGATCAGGGCCTCGGGGGTATGAAACATGCGGGCCGGGCGGTTGAACACCCGGTTGTAGAACGCCAGGCCGCAGCCGAGCATCACCGCCAGGGTAAACAGGTCCTTGACAAAGGCATAGGCCGGGCCGAGATGCTCATGGCCGAAAAACGGCAGATGCCAGTCCGGCGAAAATCCCCGGCCGATCACATGGATGGTGTTGATGGTGATCACCAAAGCGCCCCAGAAAATCAGGATATGGGCCAGTCCATGAAACCATTCAAACCGCTGAAGGAAACGGAACTGGCCCAGACCGTATTTGACCACATCCCCTGCCCTGGGTACGGGCGCGTCCCACCGGATGTCGGGCTGCATAACCGTAAGCGGCAGAAACCGCCGGGCCAAAGACCATGACAGCAGCCCAAAGCTGATAACCAACAAGATGGCGGTCAGCAAAGGATTCATGGATTATCCGATTTCCTTTTGCAGGGCCGCGGTCAGCTCGGGCAGGGCCTTGAACAGGTCGGCCACCAGGCCGTAATCGGCGATCTGGAAAATGGGCGCTTCCTCGTCCTTGTTGACGGCTACGATAATCTTGCTGTTTTTCATGCCCGCCTGGTGCTGGATGGAACCGGACAGGCCCACGGCCACATAAAGTTCCGGAGCTACGATCTTGCCGGTCTGGCCGATCTGGAGATCATTGGGCATCCACCCGGCATCCACGGCGGCCCGGGTGGCCCCGGCGGCCCCGCCCAGCAGATCGGCCAGGGCCTCGATCAAGGCAAAATTTTCCCCGCCGTTCAGCCCCCGGCCTCCGGACACCACCACCCGTGCTTCGGTGGG
>CAZRES010000146.1:5528-6769 GCA_964598885.1 uncultured Desulfobacteraceae bacterium
GCCGCGCTCCATGCCTCGGCCGTGTAATCGGCCAGCCCGGCGTCATCGACCATCAGAATCCGGGAGGCCCCGTAACCGCTGAGGTCCTGGGCAATATTTCCCACGTCATGACCGATGACCGTCAGACAAAGCTCCGCCTGAAGCGTTTCGGCAATCTGCTTTCCAAAGGACATGGCGTGCAGGGTGGATTTTCGGAGTTTACCGTTATAGTGTTCCGCGATGATACAGACACTTGGCATGTGATGGGTTCTCCTAATAAAATTTAAGGCTTCGCGGGCCGTCGGTCCGCGAGCGGATTGACGGCCCGCAAGGCCGCGGCAGCCGGACCGCGTGAAGTCCCTTTGCAGCCGTCACACTTTTTCCAGGATATGAATGCACATGGCCGCCTCTTCCACGCCGATGTTGCCGCCGCCGTTTTCCGCCAGCCCCAGCCGGGCCCCTTCCACCTGCCGGGCCCCGGCCTCGCCGCGCAACTGCACGCCGAGTTCGTAAATCTGGGCCAGACCCGAGGCTCCAATGGGATGACCACGGCACTCCAAGCCGCCGCTGGTGTTGACCGGCTGTTTGCCGCCAAGTTTGGTGGCCCCGGTTTCCGCGTACGGCCCGCCCTGGCCCATGGGGCAGAACCCCATGGCCTCGGTCTGGTGCAGTTCGCCGTAGGCCGTGGCGTCATGCAGTTCAGCCAGGCTGATGTCTTCGGGTCCGACACCGGCCACTTCATAGGCTTTTTTGGAAAGCCGCTCGCCAATATCCTCGCCGTCAAAATCGCGGTCGGTTCCCGATCCGTGAACCGACGCCCGGATTTTGATCGGCCTCGGCGCGGTCAGTTTTTTGAGAAATGCCTCCGAGCAGACAATGGCCGCCGCGGCCCCGTCGCCCACAGGCGCGCACATGGCCCGGGTCAGGGGATAGGCAATGGGCTTATCCGCCAGCACCTCCTCCACAGTCATGTCCATCTGATACTGGGACATGGGATTTAAGGACCCGTGGAAATGATTTTTAGCGCAGATCACCGCCAGTTGCCGCTGGGTGGAGCCGAACCGGTTCATGTGCCATCTCGCCCCCATGGCATAGGCGTCCATGAAGATGGAGCGCCCTTCCCCCGGCGGAGTCTGTCCTTCAGGAATTTCCACGGGAAACATTTCAATCGATTTTTCCATCATCTGGAGCTGTTCGCCGAATTTTTCCACATCCATGCAGGTGGCATAGGCGGACAGGGATTTCATCTTGTCCGGGTCGGT
>CAZRES010000147.1:0-6734 GCA_964598885.1 uncultured Desulfobacteraceae bacterium
GACACGGATTTCCAGGATGATATGCTCGATGTGCTGGACCAGATGGAATTCGACATCATCGAGATCGACAAGACCATCCGGGCCAAACACCGGCCGGTGATCGTCATTACCTCCAATGCCAAAAAGGACCTGTCGGATCCGTTTCTGGGCCGGTGCAATTTCCATCATATCGCGTTTCCGGACCCGAAAATGATGCGGGAAATTATTTATGTGCATTTTCCGGATTTAAACACGGAATTGATGGAAAACGCCTTGAAAATGTTTTATAAACTGCGGGAGATCGACTCCGTGGAAAAACGGCCCGCCACCCGGGAGCTGATCAACTGGGTCCGGGCCCTGAAGATGGACCCGGATTTCCGGCCGGCCCAATTGGCCAAAGGCGATGTGCCGTTTCTGGGAATTTTGTTCAAAAAAAGTCAGGATTATACCGTAGCCGGCAATATCGTCAGCCGCCGCCGGATGTTTTAACCCATGTTTGTTGAGTTTTTCTATAAATTAAAGGACGCGGGCATTCCGGTGTCGCCCACGTCCTTTCTGACCCTGCAGCGGGCCTTGAACAAGGGGCTGATTTCCTCTCTGGGGGATTTTTACACGGCCTCCCGGGCCATTCTGGTGAAAAGCGAGCGGTATTTTGATCTTTATGATCAGGTGTTCGCCCACCAGTTTGAAGGCGCGGAAATGCCGGATCTGGAAGGCCTGGAGCTGGATGAGGCGGCAAAGGCCCTGCTGGAGGAATGGCTCAAGGACCCCCAAAGCATTGCCGACGCCCTGGGCGTGGATGAGGCCGAGATCAGCAAGCTGACGCCTGATGAACTCCTGGATTATTTCAAGGAGCGCCTCAAAGAACAGACCGAGCGCCATGACGGCGGCAATAAATGGATCGGCACCGGCGGCACCTCGCCGGTGGGCCATTCGGGGCATCATCCCGGCGGCATGCGGGTGGGCGGCGTATCCGGGAACCGGTCCGCGGTCAAGGTGGCCAATGAGAGAAGATACCGGGATTATTCCAAATCCGGCCCGTTGACCCACGCGCTCATGGGCGAAGCCCTCAAGCGGCTGCGCAACATGGTGCCGGTGGGGCCCCGGGATCAGATCAACGTGGATAAAACCATCTACCAGACCATGAAAAACGCCGGGGAAATCGAGATCGTTTTTGACCGGGATCTGCGGGACCGGCTGTCGGTGATCCTGGCCATCGACAACGGCGGTTGGTCCATGGAACCTCACGTGCCGGTTGTCCAGACGCTTTTTTCCTATGCCCGGTCCCAGTTTAAGGAATTGAAAACCTATTTTTTTCATAATACCATCTACGATACCCTGTGGGAGGATCCGTCGCGGTATAAAAAGCCCAAACGGGTAACCGATTTCGGCCGCATGGATCCGGAGACCCGGCTGATCCTGGTGGGCGACGCCAGCATGGCGCCCTATGAGCTCATGAGCAGGGACGGCTCCATCTACGCTCATGAGCGCAGCGGCCAATCAAGCATCAACCGGCTGAAGTTTCTGGCCGATACGTTTCCTCACAGTGTGTGGCTCAACCCGGTGCCCGAGCGGATGTGGCCCTATACCCGGACCATCGGGGCCATCGGGGCGATATTTCCCATGTATGAGCTGTCCATCGACGGTCTGGAGGCGGCGGTAACCCAATTAAAGGCGGCCGCCTGATTTTGTACTAACGAAAATGGATCATCGATTTTGATAAAAGTAAGTGCCAGCCGGGGCGAATAAATCATACGCCCCGGTTGGCGGATTCGATAAATGATTATTAATATGGTAAATGTGTAAGAGGGATGAGATGAATGTTACGAAGTTCCTGCAGGCAGTGATCGTGTGCGCGATTCTGGCGGCGGCCGGCGCGGCGTATGCCGAACGGCTGGCGATTTCCGCGAGTGTGGCCAACATCCGGTCCGGTCCGGGCACCCAGTATGACGTGCTGTGGCAGGCCGAGCAATACACGCCCATTGAAGTCCTTGACAAGGATAAAACCGGATCATGGTATTATTTTAAGGACTTTGAGGGAACCAAGGCCTGGATCAGCAAATCCCTGGTGGATAACATCGACACCGTGATGGTCAAGCGGGACCGGGTCAATATCCGGTCCGGGCCGAGCACCAATGAGCATATTCTGTTCCGGGCGGAAAAGGGCGTCCCGTTCAAGGTCCTGGAGCGCAAGGGGGAATGGATGCAGATTCAGCACGCCGACGGAGAAACCGGATGGATGCACCAGATGCTGGTCTGGTAACATACATGGGCGTGCTGGATATTAGAGACAACCGGAAAACCATCGTGGGCGTGGGATCGGCCCTGGTGGATCTGCTGGCCAGGGAATCCGATGATTTTATGGAAGCCCTGGGAGTGGCCAAGGGCGGCATGAACCTGGTGGACCGCGAGTTTTTGGGAGGCCTTTTGAGCCAAACGTCATCCAGACCCTCGGTCGTGCCGGGCGGATCGGCATGCAATACGGCCCTGGGCGTGGCCCGGCTGGGCGGCAGCGCCCGGTTTGTGGGAAAGCTGGGCAAGGATGAAATGGGTGGACTTTTCACCCGGGGACTGATGGAAAGCAATGTGGACGCGGTGCTTTTTGATTCCGACCTGCCCACGGGATGCGTACTCTCGGTGATTACGCCCGATACCCAGCGCTCCATGTTTACCTGTCTGGGCGCGGCTTCGGAAATGCTGCCCGAAGAGATTACGCCCGGTATTTTCGCGGACGCGGCTCTGGTGCACGTGGAAGGATATCTGGTGTTTAATCCGGATCTGCTGGAAGCGGTCCTGACATCGGCCAAAAGCGCCGGCGCCCTGGTGAGCCTTGACCTGGCCAGTTTCAACGTGGTGGAGCAGGCCGGGCCGTTTTTAAAAGAAATGGTGGCGGGCTATGTTGATATTTTAATTGCCAATGAGGATGAGGCCCGGGCCTATACCGGACATGCCGACGAGCCCCGGGCGCTGGAAGCCCTGGCCGAAGGCGTTTGTCTGGCCGTGCTCAAGCTGGGACCCCGGGGAAGCCGGGTGGCCCATCAGGGACAAAATATCACCATTGCGCCACTGGTCTGTGAAGACGCGGTGGACTCCACCGGCGCCGGAGATCTATGGGCTTCGGGGTTTTTGTACGGCCTGGCAGCGGGGTTGAGCATTGAAAAAAGCGGGGAGATCGCCTCGGCCTGCGGCCGGGAGGTCTGCCGGGTCATGGGCGCGGTTATTCCGGATGACGTCTGGGAACGCATCAGGAAAATGATTTGAAAAAACGGCAAGGATGTGTTTTTAAACAGGGACGAAACGGATATCCGCCCCTGATCATAAGGAGAAAATAAATGGCTGAGGAAAAATCCCGCAAGGAACTGCTTGAAGAACCGGACCCGTTCATGGTGTTTGTCGGAAAAGCCATGGATTTTGCAAAAACCTATCAGCAACAGATCATCATGGCCGTGATCGCCGTGGTGCTCGCGGTTCTGGTCATCTCCGGCGTGGTGTATTTCCGTCACAAAGCCGAAGACCGGGCCGCGGCCATGTTGGGCAAGGCCGTTCTCAAGTACCAGGCGGCCAGGCAGGGCAAGGAAGGTTTCGCCGCTTACGAGAACGTCAAAGCAGATTTGAAGGCTCTTATCGATCAATACGGCTCTACCAGCGCCGGCAGGGCCGCGCTGATTAAATACGGGGATGTCAGTTTTGAGATGAAACAATATGACGAGGCCGTTGATGCCTATCTAAAGGCATTGAACGCTTTTGAGGGGCAGGATCTGTTTGCCGGTCTGATCCACAATGGGCTGGCGTATGCCTATGAGGCCAAGGGCGACGTGGACGCGGCGGAACAACATTTCAATCAGGTGTTGTCCGATCCTGATGCGGTTGGGAAGGATCACGCCTTGTTCAATCTGGCCCGGATTTATCAAAAACAGGACAGAGACGACCAGCAGGCGGCGGCTCTGGAACGGCTGGTAAGCGAGCACCCGGATTCCATTTATTATCAGCCGGCCTCTGAAATGCTGAATGCGCCGATTCCCGCGGCTGCCGGAGCCGGGTCTACCCCGATATCCATGCCGGCAGCTGATGAGCGTCTGATGGAACCGATCGGCGAAGCCGAAGGCGATGGTGAAACCGATTCCCGGGCAACGGAAACACCGTAATACCAACGGTCGGATCCGGACATTCCAATCATTAAAACCGTGCGCGCCGCCGGTTTAAAGGGCACGCGCGGATCAAGGGGAGGACCGCCTCCTGTCATGAACCGTCCCGAGTCGCCATCCGACAATACCCCGTCCCTGCGGGTGGATCTGTCCGGCCAGATTGAGCGCATTACCTATGCCAATCCGGAAAACGGGTATACCATTGCCCAGCTCAAAATCCGGGGCGGACGCCGGACCGTCACCGTTGTGGGAAGCCTGATGGAACCGGTGCCCGGAGAAGTCATGGAACTTCAGGGCCGCTGGAAGATCCATCCCCGGTACGGCGAGCAGTTTGAAATTGAGAATTTCCGGACCACGGCCCCGGCCACGGTCCAGGGAATCAAAAAATATCTGGGATCCGGCCTGATCAAGGGGATCGGTCCCAAGACCGCCGAACGGATCGTAGAGCGTTTTGGGAAAAAAACCCTCGATATTATTGAAGAAAATATCGAGAGACTAACGGAGATCCCCGGCATCGGCGCCGGTCGCGTGGAAATGATCCGGACCGCCTGGGCCGAGCAGCGGGAAATCCGCTCGGTCATGATGTTTCTCCAATCCCACCAGGTCAGCGCCGGGTTCGCGGTAAAGATCTTCAAGCAATACGGCGACAACGCCATCGAAGTGGTCACGACCAACCCCTACCAGCTCGCCACCGACATCCGGGGCATCGGGTTTTTATCCGCCGACCGCATTGCCGAACGCCTCGGTTTTGCCAAAGATTCCGACGTGCGTATCCGGGCCGGGATCCTTTATGTGTTGTTTCAGCTCTCTGATGAGGGCCATGTCTGCTGTCCCTGGGATATGCTGGTGGAAAAAAGCCGGGAAATTCTCGGTGTGGACCCCCGGCAGGTGGAGGCCCAGATCCCCCGTGTGGCCGAAGAAGGGCGCATTGTGATCGAGGCGGACAAGCGGCCGGGGCCGGATGCCGGCATGGATCCCCGCATGGTGTATCTGGCCCATTTTCATGTCTGCGAAACCGGCATCGCCCGGTTGCTGCGGCGGCTGGCCGCCACCGGAAAATCGGTCCGGGAGATTGACGCGGAAAAGGCGGTGGCCTGGGTTCAGACGGAACTTTCCTTTACATTGGCGGCAAAACAGGCCCAGGCCGTGGTCTGGGCGGCCCGGCACAAGGTCATGGTCATCACCGGCGGGCCGGGTACGGGCAAAACCACCATTATCCGGGCCGTTCTGAAGATTTTTTCCCGGCTGGGGGTTCGGGTCATGCTGGCGGCCCCCACGGGACGCGCCGCCAAGCAGATGAGCGAGGCCACCGGTCATCCGGCCAGCACCATCCATCGCATGCTCTCCTACAACTTCCAGAAGGGGGGCTTTCAGAAAAACGAGACCAACCCTCTGGCCTGCGATCTGCTGGTGGTGGATGAAGCCTCCATGATCGACTGCATCCTGATGTATCATCTGCTGCGGGCCGTGCCAACCGGCGCCACCCTGATTCTGGTGGGAGACGTCAATCAGCTGCCGTCGGTGGGTGCGGGACAGGTGCTCAACGACGTGATGGCATCAGACCTGGTGCCGGTGGTGCGGCTCAATGAGATTTTTCGCCAGGCCCGCCAGAGCCGGATCATCGTCAATGCGCATCGCATCAACCAGGGCTGGCTGCCCGAGCCCTCGCCCGACGGTGCGGAGTCGGATTTTTATGTCATTGAACAGGAAGCGCCCGAGCGGGTGCTGGAGATCATCCTCGAACTGGCGGCCCGGCGCATTCCGGAAAAATTCGGATTTCATCCTGCCGCCGACATCCAGGTGCTCTCCCCCATGCATCGGGGGATCGTGGGAACGGCCAATCTCAATGTCGAACTGCAGAAGGCCTTGAATCCCAAAGGCGAGGAACTGGTCATCGGAAATGTGGCGTATCGCAACAGCGACAAGGTCATGCAGATCCGAAACAACTACGACAAAGGGGTGTTTAACGGCGATATCGGCCGCATTTCCCGCATCAACCGGGAAACCCGGGAAGTCATCGTCAATTATGACGGCCGGTTTGTCACCTATGATTTCAATGATATGGATGAGGTGGTTTCAGCGTATGCCGTGTCCGTGCACAAATCCCAGGGGTCCGAATATCCGGTGGTCATCGTGCCCGTGCTGATTCAGCATTACATGATGCTCCAGCGGAACCTGATCTATACCGCCGTCACCCGGGGACGCCGTCTGGTGGTGCTGGTGGGCACGAAAAAAGCCCTTGCCATTGCCGTCAAAAACGATAAAACCCAGCAGCGATACACGCGGTTGATGCACCGGCTGAAAAAAAAGGAAAATCCATGAAAATTATTATTGTAGGCGCCGGGCAGGTGGGGCTGCATATTGCCAGCCGCCTGGCACATGAAAATAAAGATGTGGTGGTCATTGATAAAGATCCGGCGGCCCTGGCCCGGGTGACGGAAAAGGTCGATGTGGAAGCGGTGGTGGGATCCGGCAGCAGTCCGGTGCTGCTGGAAGAGGCCGGAATCAGGGAATCCGACATCTTGCTGGCCGTGACCGACAGCGACGAGATCAATCTGGTGGCCTGCCTGGTGGCCGATATCATCGCGCCGACCGTCAAGAAACTGGCCC
>CAZRES010000148.1:0-6677 GCA_964598885.1 uncultured Desulfobacteraceae bacterium
AATTCCTGGGGATTGCCGGCATTGACGGGGCCGGTGAAATCATCATCTGAATTCATCATGCGAATCAGTGCTTCGATCATATCATCAACATAACAGAAACTGCGGGTCTGGCTGCCGTCGCCGTAAATCGTAATTTTTTCGCCTTTTAACGCCTGAATAATAAAATTGCTGACCACCCGGCCGTCCCGGGGATGCATCCGCGGACCATAGGTATTGAAAATGCGCACAACCTTGATATTAAGCTTGTGCTGCCGGAAGTAATCAAAAAACAGTGTTTCCGCGCAGCGTTTCCCTTCATCGTAGCATGAGCGGATACCGATTGGGTTGACTTTTCCCCAATAGCTTTCCGGCTGCGGATGGACTTCCGGATCGCCGTATACCTCGGAAGTGGAGGCCTGCAAAATTTTTGCTTTTACCCGTTTGGCAAGGCCCAGCATGTTAATGGCGCCGTGCACGCTGGTTTTGGTGGTTTGCACGGGATCGCGCTGATAATGAATCGGGCTGGCCGGGCAGGCCAGGTTATAAATTTCATCAACCTCCACATACAGCGGAAAGGTGACGTCATGCCGCATCAATTCAAAATAGGGATGATCGATGAGATGCGCGATATTCTGCTTGCGGCTGGTATAGAAATTATCGACGCACAACACTTCATGCCCGTCCGCCAGCAATCGTTCACACAGATGGGACCCGAGAAAGCCCGCCCCGCCGGTGATTAAAATTCTTTTGTTCAATTGCTCTCCAGTAAATCTCTTAAAATAGAAATATTATTCGTTGATATCACAGATTAAAATGTTGAACAACCGCCAGTAAAAACTCTTCGATATCGGTTAAGCGGTTTCCGATGATGTTGTGAACGATTTCAAGATTGACCGCTTCATATTCATGGACCAGAATGTTTCTGAACCCGACCATTGCTACCATTTTTTCCATAAGTTCAGGTGGAATTACGTTCATGTCCTGTAAAATATAAAACGTTTCATTGACGCTGCCGGCAACTCCCCATCCTTGGTCAGCCAGAATATGGGCGCCAATGTCGACGCATCCCTGAATGGCAAGCTGGAGATTATGAAGTATGATATCCTGGGCATCCAGATCCGTTTTCAGGGTCTCCAGACGAATGCCGTTTTTGTCTCTCAGCCGTGACAGATTATGGCGTACATGAGAAATTTTTTTATATACAACCGATTTATTGACCATAACGCTTTCTTTTCATGGCGGCAATCATGCCCTTTTGCATAATCTGCTCGTAATATTGGAAATCAAGGCACTGGACCATCCGCCTGGCAACAAAGAAACGATGCGCACTCATGTCTTTTTCATATACAAGCCGGCCGTGTTTAAGGATTTGATAAGAGAGCGACTCCCCGGCCTCTTGCAGCAGGACAACATCAACTTCTTTCCGGAGGAGCTTTGAAATTTCCGTCTGATATCGCGCACGGGCATAAAAACTTTCTGTACGGTTTTTAAATGGCGGCGCAAGAATCGCGATATCCAGATCACTTTGCGGATTCGGCCTGCCGATGGCGTAAGAGCCGAAAATATAGGCAGCGATGATCTCCTCTTTTGAATGAAAATATTCCGTCAGGGGATCAATCAAGATTTCTATTGAATCTATCGGATCTTTATAGGTGATTTTCTTTGAGGCCATTACACCATTTCCTGCCCGTCCGCAAGCATTCGTTTACTTAAATGGGATCCGAGAAAGCCTGCCCCGCCGGTGTCTGAGATTCTTTTGTTCATTCCTTTACCCTGTCATTTTTCCGGTCCCGTAGAAGTCTTTTGACTGAACCGCCTTTTCCGCGACCACGAAAAGCTTTGATCAAAGCCATAATGGATGCTCTTGATAATTTAGCCATTTCCATTATTAAAGACCCCAAGTTTTTCAGTCTTAGAAGACATTTTTCCTGATTTGGTTTAGAAACTCTTCGAAATTATTCAGGTGCTTTTTTAATATGCCATAAATCAATGCATCGTCAACGCGATCGTATCCATGCACAAGAATATTTCTGGTGCCGGCCATGGGCATCAGAAATCGTAAGCTTTCCTTTGTTATAATGTCTGCTTCGGCAAGTACCGCAAATATTCCTTTATTATCCGACGGCTCTCTCAAGCTTTTATTCGTAATTATGATTTTTCCAATATCAAGACACGATTCAATGGCCACCTGTAAGTTACGCTCAGCGATATCAATATTGTTCTGGGATGAGATATATTCCTCAAGAGAGTTCAATTTTCCAGCCAAATTTTTGAGATTGAGAAGGCGCGTTTCAATGGTTTTGATTTTTTTTGATATCAATTTCAAGGGCATGGTTCTCCCTATTGGTTATGATACATTAAGACTGGGGCCATGGCTTCTCAAAGTCTTTAAAAAGGGCCTGAAATCAAAGTACAATCCTTTCAGGTATGCTTCATATTCGACCCGGTTGTCATGGTTTGCATCATAGATCACTGTTCCGGTTGTTATCGCATAATAGGCGGTTTCAATGGAAGCGGAATTCAAAATAATGACATCTGTTTGTCGATTCAGCATCAAACCCACTTCGGTGGCGGCCATGTAAGCAGGGCTGGAATACATGAAGGGATCTTTATGGTAAAGGCTGCGGTCAAGTAAAAAAGCCAGGTCGATATCGGAATTATGCCGGAACCTTTCTTTATACAAAACCGAGCCAAAGAGATAGACGGCTTTTATGGACCGTCTTGCCTCAGGTGATCCTGATATATAACTATTAATCCGGTGCGTAATGGTTGCCGCCAGATCTCTATTTTTTGTGCTTTTAGATGACATTGCAATGTCCCGAAGTCCTTTTTTCCGGATCAATCTTAGAACTTTTATATTTTCAGATTGTCACTGATATGAAAAAATGTCAATAAGTGATGTTTCATCAGATGTTTAAACATTTATGAAAAAATAACGAGGGAAACACGTGCAAATCAATTCTCCGGAATGGATGCAATTACTGCGAGAGCACGCGGCGGCTTGTGATATCAGGCTCACGGAGAAACAGCTTGAGCTGATGCAAACATTTGCCGCAGAACTGGTCGCGTGGAATCAGAAGGTAAACCTGACGGCCATCACCGATCCGGTGGAAGTCATTGAAAAACACCTGATTGATTCCTTAATCCCGGCACATCATCTTCGGGAGGGAGCCTCAGTTTTGGACATAGGAACCGGCGGCGGGCTGCCGGGGATACCGCTGAGAATTTTCATGCCTTCGCTGAAAATGACCCTGATCGACGGGTCGCGCAAGAAGATCAGCTTTGTCAACTATATCATCCGGCAGCTTGGACTGGTTGATGCGGAAGCCAGACACACAAGAGCAGAGAAACTGGCGGAGATAAACACCTTCCGGCAGGCGTATGACGCGATAATCTGCCGGGCAGTGATGTCGATTAAACAATTTGTTGCACTTGGAACTCCCTTTCTTAAAAAAGACGGCATCATGATCGCCATGAAGGGACCGGAGTTCTCGGAAGAGCTGAGCGAATTTACCGGCGGCGCCAGTAGCAAAGCTGTCCACATCATACCTTATCATCTCCCAATTTCCGGGGCAGCCCGGACGCTGCTGCGGATTCAAATAAATCCTTGACATTCATCCCGGTCCTTTTTAAGAATACATCATCGCATTCAGGTGCAGATGTTTTGCTTAAAGGGGAACCCCGTTAAATTCGGGGACGGGCCCGCCGCTGTAATTGGGGATGACCGCCGCAAAACGTCACTGCGGAAAATCGCGGGAAGACGCGGCCAGTAAGATGATCCAAGAGTCAGAAGACCTGCCTGGGTGCATGGGACAGATTTTCGCGGCCTGAGGCTGTTCCGTTCGATTTCAAAGATAAAAAAGGGAAATCTTCGAATCGTTATTGATCCGAGGGTTTCCCTTTTTGCGTTTCAGGGATTCAATAAATTCATCAACAGTTTAAAGTCTAAAAAGGAGTTAAAAATGAAACACTTTGTGGTTACGATTCTTTGCCTGTTAATGGTTTTTGCTGTCGCCACTCCCCTTGTGGCCAAGACCGTCGACTTAGAGGACCTTACGCTGGAAGCGGAAAATTACTGGAACGGTTCGGACGGTTCCGGCGGATTTGAGAGCCGGGGGGTGATGTTCAACAATAATTACAACGCGGAGTTCGGATCCTGGGACGGTTTTGCCTATTCCAACAGGACCGACACCACCCTTGAAGGATTTGACGCCCAATACAACGCTATTGCCGGCGGCGGCGCCGAAGGAAGCGATATCTACGCGGTGGCATATGTAAGCACATTTGCGGAAACTCCGCCCACCATCACCTTTACCGAAGGGCAGCGCCTTGACGGCGTTTATCTTACCAATTCCAATTATACGTATTATTCCATGCGGGATGGGGATGCGTTTGCCAAACAATTTACCGAAGAAGACTGGTTCAAGGTGACCATCACGGGGATTGACATGGCCGGACAAGAGACGGGGACCATTGAATTTAAACTCGCTGACGGCACCGATATCATTAATGAATGGACATGGGTGGATCTCAGCAGTCTGGGGACGGTTGAAAAGCTGACCTTTTCATTAAGCTCCACCGATGTCGGCGACTGGGGTATGAACACTCCGGCGTATTTTTGTCTGGATCAAATCAAAATCGACCAGGACGATGATGACAGCACCTGTTTTATCAATACGATCCGATAGTAAAACAACCATCGTGTTATTTCGCGGAATCGGCATCCTGTTATGCCTGTCCTGGATTCTTGCTTCATCCCAGGCCTATGCGGTTGAGACGGATGCGGAAGCCCAGGAGAAGCCCGCGCCGATCCATATTTCGCTGGATGAAATCGTGGTGACGGCCAGCAAATTCAGCGAACCCGTGGAAAATATCGCGCAGCATGTCACGGTCATCACCCGGGAAGATATCGAGGCGGCAGCCGGGGAAAATATCGTGGATGTGCTGGCCCGGGAGGCAGGAACCAGCATCCGCTCGGCATCCGGAACGGATCGGCAGGCGGTGGTGGATTTGCGGGGCATGGGTGATACCGCGTCTTCCAACGTCATCGTGATGGTCGACGATCTGCCCCTTAACGCGCCGGATCAGTCCGGGCCGTCGATTTCTTCCATCCCCATGGAACAGATCGAACGCATTGAAATCGTTCGCGGCGCCGGATCCGTGGTGTACGGGTCCGGCGCTGTGGGCGGCGTGGTCAACATCATTACCCGAAGACCGCCTGAAACGCCAACGGCTTCGATCTATGGCTCCGCCGGGCAGTATGACGCCTATACAGGCCGGGCCGCGATTGCCGGCCGACTCAAGGATGTGGATATTGATTTCAACGCCGGATATCATGACGAAGACGGTTACCGGGACAATTGTTTTTTCCGGAAAAAAGACTTGGGCGTCAAAACGAGATATGCGATGACGGATTGGCTGGCGGTGAAAGTCTCCGGCATGGCCTATGAAGATCAATACGGACTGCCGGGTCCGGTGAGCGCGGCTGACATTGACTCCCGCTCCCGTCGAACCCGCACGGACCGGCCGGATGACCGGGGGGAATCCACTGAATACAAGGGACGGGCCGGTGTGGAGATGGATTTTGACGAACGGGGAATTCTGACGGTCAACCGCGGCTATCGGCTCCGGGATAACCGGTTTATTATCGGTTTCTCGCCGTTGATTCCCAAACACGACCAGAAAAGCCGCATTGATGAAGACACCCGGCTGATCAATCTGAATTATGTGCTTGACTACCGGCTCTTTGACCGACTCCACATGTTTCAACTCGGTATGGATCACGCAAAAACCGAATATATCCGCACGGAAAACCCGGCCGGCCCCCGAAAAAACGCCCAAACCGAAAGCATCGGCATATTTGTCAACAATCAATGGCGCATCGGCGAACAGACCATGCTCAATGCCGGCCTGCGGCACAATCATTTCCAGGGCAGATTCCGCACAGACGAGAAAAAACGGTTTGATGACCAATGGCTATGGGTCAACGGCCATGTTGACAAGAAGCAGTGGGATCATCAGGTGTTTTCCGTGGGCGCCACTTATGCGTTGACCGATGCCACCTCTGTTTTTACCGGATATGCAACCAGCTTTCGCATTCCCAACGTGGATGAATTCGCCGAAAGCGAGGAAGGGTTGAAACCTCAGAAGGGCGGTCATTTAGACATGGGTTTTCGCCATCGGGTCGGCCGGCGTTTTACCATCACGGTTGCGGTGTTTGACATCCGCATTGACGACGAGATTTATTACAGCGACATCAACCGGAATTATGAAAACAAGACCATCCGCCGGGGCGTGGAAACCGATGTTACCTATTACCTGATGGATGATCTGCGGTGCTGGGGCAATTACACCTATACCGAGGCCAAATTCGACGGAAGCGGCGCCACCATCCCGCTGGTGCCGCGGCATAAGGCTTCGGCGGGCGTCAACTGGCAACCCGCCCAACCGCTTGATATCGCCTTGTCCGGGAGTTATTCGGGGTCGCGTTATGACGGAAACGACCTGACCAACGACCGGTACGACAAGCTCGAGGCTTATCTGGTTGTTGACGCCAAAGTCACGTATCAATACAAGGATGTGGCCGTATTCGCCGGCGTCAGCAACATCTTTGATGAACTGTATTCCACCAGCGCCTACAGCGAATCCCATTATCCCATGCCCGGCAGGACCGTATTCGGAGGGATCCGATGGACATG
>CAZRES010000149.1:0-6582 GCA_964598885.1 uncultured Desulfobacteraceae bacterium
GCCATCATGTGGGCCTCGGCATTGACCTGACAATAGATCACCGCGCATCTGTCAGCGGCCAGGGCCTTGTCCAGGGCCGACCGAAGGGTTTCCGGCGAATCGGCCCTTGCCCCGAACGCGCCCATGGATTCGGCCAGCCGGTCCCAGGCGATCTCACCCAGATCCGTGTTGATGGTTCCCGTGCGATCCGGTCCCAAGGCCGTGGAGAACATCTCCTTGACCGGATCCAGGGCGAACATCTGATTGATTTTCACCATGCCCCAGGCTTTATCGGCCACCACCAGGTAGATCACTTTCAGATTGTGGCGCACGGCGGTTTCGATTTCCTGCATGTTAAACCCCATGGCCCCGTCGCCGATGATGCAGTACACCTGTTTATCCGGCCGGGCCGCGGCCGCGCCCAGGGCCTGGCCCACGCCGGCGCCCAGATGCCCCATGTGCGACGTGCTTAATTGGGTATTAGGCGTCAACAAAGCGGTGTAGAAATTGCCCCAGACCGCGGTATTGCCGCCGTCAAAAACCACCACGGCGTCATCATCAAACACCTGACGGCAGATATGAGGCACATGACAGGTAATCATGGGTTCGGCGGGAAGATCCAGCATTTCATCCAGCTTGGCCCGATCCTCGGCAATTTTTGCGGCCAGTTCAGCCACCCGGGCTTCGCGGCCCGCCAGATCCATGGCGCTGGATCGTTTTCGCAATTCATCCATGAGCAGTTGCAGAAAAAGCCGGGCGTCGCCAACGATGACCAGATTGCCGGGCCGGTTTCGGCCCAGGCGTTCTTCGTCGATATCCACCTGAATGAACGTCTGGTCCGCAATTTTGGCCCAGTAAGGGGCTTTTCCCCACCAGTCGGTTTCTCCCATGCCCGATCCCAGACAGAGGCAGACATCGGCGCTGTTGCGCAGGGCGTTGTTGGCCTCGATATGCACCATGGGCCAGGCCAGGGAATGACGTTCGTCCAACACCCCCCGGGCCGACCAGGACGTGCTCACCGGCGCATGCAGCAGTTCGGCGACCTCTCGCAATTCCGCAAAGGCCTGGGCATGGATAATACCGCTGCCCGCATGGATCATGGGCAGCCGGGCGTTTGCCAGCAGATCGGCGGCCCGAACGACGAGTTCCGGCAAAGGAGCCAGAAGATGGGTGTTGCGGTATTGCTCCGGCTGGAAAATAGGCACGGCCGGGCACGGCCCGTTGATCAGGTTTTCCGGCACGTCTACATGCACCACGCCGGGCCTCCCTTCAAAGCACTTGCGCAACGCCGTTCGCATCAGCTCGGGAATCCGTTCGGCATAGGCGCAGGCGGCCGACCACTTGGCCATGTTGCGGATTACGCCCACCTGATCGAAACACTGGTAGGCCCCGCCCCGGTCCGGATAGGTGATGCCGGTGCGCCGGGAGCTGGTGATGAGCAGAACTCGATTCCCTTCCGTGTTTTCCACGGCCACGCCGGCCAGCATGTTGGCCACGCCCGGACCGTTGCTGGCGATGCAGACCCCCAACTTGCCGGACATCCGGGCATAGGCCCCGGCCATGTGGGCGGCCACTGCTTCGTGGCGGGGCGTGATCATTTCCATCCCCTCTTCCACGCAATGGGCGAACAGTTGCAGATACGTACCGTCGACAATACCGAAGAATTTTTCCACGCCTTCGGCTTTGAGCATTTTGGCGATGATCTGACCGCCGGTGGTGTTGCTGGACATGATAATCATCCTCCTGATTATTCCTGTGTTCCGGCAACAGGCCGGAGCATATGGTGAATCATGGTCGTGGTGCGGGCAATTACCCCGTCCACGCGCCCTTGGTCAACCTCATCCTCGATTTCCAGGTATTCGCGCATACGGATCTTGAAATGGCTGGAAATCAGGGATGTGATGAAAACGATATAGAGGCTGTTGATCATAAACGCGGTCATATTCACATCCAGATCGTTCCGGACGAGGCCCGCGGCCATGTCGCGCCGCAGCAGGTGCTTGAGATGATCGGCGGTGTAGTGCTCCACTTCCCGGGAAATCTGTTCGGAAAACCGTTCCATGCCTGCGGATGCCACATTAATATAAAGGATCAGATATTCGGAATGGTCCAGGACAAAACGGGCTCCCTGCCGAAAGATATGGTCTACCTGGCGATAGATGTCCCATGACGGGTCCATGGTGCCGTAAATGGCCTTGCGGGATCGCTCCAGCCCGTCCCGGCAGACATAAAGATAAAGTGCTTCCTTGCTGTCGAAATAGGTATAGATGGAACCCTTGGAGATCCCGGCACGCTCGGCCAGGCCGGCCATGTCCGTCTGGTTAAGTCCCCGTTCAGCAAACATGCGAGCCGCCTGGCGCAGCAGACGCTCCCGTTTGGCGGGGTCAATTTTAAAAAACGTATGTTTCGGCATTGGATTTTTCCCCGATAAAATGACTGACCGGATAGTCATTTTAATAAAAAATCAAAATCCCCATGTCAACAAAAAAATATCAGGTCTCGTCAATAAACACTATCCGTCCGCTTGAATCTCGAGTTTTTCGACCTTGGCCAGATCGTCTGGATAGAAAAATGACGCGAAAAAATAAAGTACAGCCGCCAGCAGGCTGGCAACCGGTACGATAAGCAAGGCCGTGTGAATATCATATTTATCCGAAAGCATGCCCGCAAATAAAGGCCCCAGCGAACTTCCCAGCAGGTTCTGGCTGATCACGCAGAAACTATAGGAGGTAGCCCGCAGCCCGGGATGCACCACGTCCTGGGTCACGGCAATGGCGGCCGGAGAAAACATCGCCGCCGTGACGCCGCCCAACAGGATAAGCCCATATTGCGCGACCCCTTTCAAATAATAAAAGGCCATAAAAAACATAATGGCAGTTATAAAGGATGAAAGGGCCGGAAAAAGCAGTCTGGCGCGAATCTTTTTCTGGCGCCACCTGTCCACCAGGAAACCGCCGAGGGGAAAACCGATGATGCCGAGCAGCATGACCATACTCCCTTTTATTCCGGCTTTTTCCATGGGAAGTCCCTCCATTCGGTAATAAAAGGTGGGAAGCCAGCTCATGTATGCCGCCACCAGAAACATATTTCCGGCAAAAGCGATATAAGTCAGAATCAGCGAGGGTGTATGCGTAAACTGCCGCACGATTTCGATGAAATCCATTTGCTTTTTTTCATCTGAACCATCGATGTTTTGGATTCTGGTTTCAAGGGCAACGGTTTTGTAATCCCGGATGAAAAAGAACAAGATGGCGACGATAAATCCGGGAAGCGCCACAATTCCGAAGGCATGCCGCCAGCCGAAATGAACGGCGATATAGCCTCCGGCCATAATGCCAATGGCGCTTCCCAGCGGCAGGGCCGCGGTCCAGAGTCCGACCATCATGGACCGTTTCTTTTCCGGAAACAGCGCGGCAATCATGGCGGTCCCTCCGGGGGCGTACCCGGCCTCCCCTGCCCCCACGACAACGCGCATGGCAAACAGCTGATAGAAATTCCGCGTAAACGCGCACGCTACCGTCGCGATGCTCCACACCACCGCCATGACCCCGATGCTTTTTTTCCGGCTCCACCGGTCAATCACTACGGATATGGGTAACGATAAGATTACGATAGACCAGTACACGGCGGAAACCAGAAGTCCGCACTCGGTATCGGAAAGCCCCCAATCGGTTTTCAAATACGGAAACAATGAAACAACCACCATCCTGTCGATAAAATCAAACATGTACAGAAGAAAGAGCAGTCCGAAAATGTAATAGGAATAGCCTTTGGAAAACAGGTAGCCTTCCGCGTGATCATTGCTTTTCATGGCAGTCTTCCTTTGCATCGGAAATATAATTTATCGGCATTTATACTGATGGGCGCTTCCGTCGGGGATGACGCTTACCGCGTGCCTTTAACTGTAAGAAAAGATCTTAACTTTTCCACTTAAAGCAAAGACGCGGCTTTGATTAAAAGAGTTTCATTGGTGCCGTCCATAATTCTGAGCAGTTTGGCGTCCCGGGCGTATTTTTCCACCGGATATTCCTTTGACAAACCATAGGCTCCGAAGACTTCCATCATCTCTGCGGTATGAAAAACAGCCTGCTCCGTTGCGTAAATCTTGGCCGCGATGCTGGTCTTAAGGTCTCCGGGAAATGCTTTGGCGCTTAGCCAGGATCCCTTCCAGAGCAGTGCCCGGGCCGATTCGATTGCCTGAAAACAGTCGAAAAGTTTTTTGGCGATGAGCTGATGTTCAACGATCGGCCGGCCCCACTGCACGCGTTTTTTTGCATGCTCCAGCGCGTATTCATAAGCCGCGCGCATGACCCCCACGGCAACATATCCCACGGCAAGGTTGCCCACGGTAAGAATCGCGTTGTGGAGCATGGGGTAATCGTTTCCACAGGGGAAGATCAGGTGGTCCTCGGGAATCTCGACATTGTCGAAAAATACCGCGGACTGATCCAGCACCCGAAGACCGATTTTATCCAGCGGCTCGCCCCTTTTCAGACCTTTCGCGTCGCCGGGAACCACAAATGTGCCGGAACCCTTGATTCCCAGGGATGAATCAATGCAGGCAAATACGATAAATGATCCGGCGATCCCCCCGTTTGACGGGAAATCCGACTTTGCGCCGTTTATGATATAAACGTCGTCCTTTTTTTGGGCTGATGTGTGATGGTGAATGCGCAGATCATGATAGTTTTTCCCGTCCGACCCGATTTCCGGCTCACTGCTGCACCACGCGGAAATATGACGGCCCGTATTGTCCTGGCAGAAAGGGATCACAAATTGATCAATCAGCTTCCGGTTGGCGGGCGCCAGAAAACTGATGAGCTGGGGCACGATGCTGCCCGGCATCAGGGATGTGGCAAACCCCGGCCCCCATCGCGCCAGTTCCTCCCATACCATTCCGGTGGTCTGGGCGTCTAAGCCCATACCACCGAATTCTTCCGGCAATGCCATTTTCGAAAAACCCAGATCAAAGGCCTTTGCCATGACCTTCCAGAAAAGATCGCTCTTATAAACGGCCTTCGGATCCGCCATTCGATCGAGTTCAACCTCCGCCGGATGAATGATCTCCCTGCCGAACTGACGGGCCGAAGCCACGATCTGTTTCTGAATTTTGGTCGGTTCGAAATCGACCATCTCTGCACCTCCTTTTTATTTTGCGCTGAAAAAATCGGTCATCTTGAAATAATAGGGAAGATAGGCATCCGGATCGACCTCGGTGATCACGCTTCCCGGCAGCATGGTATTATCGCTGACCAGGTAAAATGCCAGCGTTACTTTCGGGTTCTCGAGTTCGACCCAGGGGTCGAAGGCCGATGCTTTCAAAAACAGATCGGCCGATCCGATATCAAGGCGTTTCATTTCAATATCGGTTTTATGCCGGCAAAGCAGGACCGGGCCGTCGAAGCCGGGCTTAAGATCAATGCGGGGCATGGCCTTGAACAGAAAATTGGCTCCCATTTCGGGCAGCGAGGGAAACGAGTCGGTCAGTTTCGCCTTGATTTCCACAAACCGAATCCCGTGGCGTACCACCCACCCCGTCACTTCATCGGCATTTCGTTCCAGATGAATCTGGGCCATTTTTTTGGGAAAACCGAAAATATCCCTGCCATTATAAAGCCGGGACTCTTCGCTGTCGATGGGCATGGAAAGACAATAGCTCCCCTGCTCGTTACCGTATTTGCAGTTTAAAAACAGCGCGGCCTCCTTGTAACCGGGGCCGAGGTTGGTTTGGGGATAATGGGCAATAAACATAAGACCTGTGGGCGCGTCCGCGGACATCAGCGGCGGCGGCAGGAGCCTGGAAACGATTTCAGGCTTGGTTTCAAAAAGGATTCCGAGCATTTCCGCTCCGAAAAATTTCCGGACTCCGAGGCCGTAATAATCGTCAAGCTCTTTGTTTGTTTTCACAAAACCCATGACATCTCCTCCTCCGTCAGTGACTTTTTTAACCATAGAACGCGGCACCGAATCCCTGCCGCTGAAATTATGCTTTCTATCTAATCCGATAATATGCTATGCATACGTCTATCTTGTTCTTGTTTCAGGTCATTTTTTGACAAAGGGTTGTCATTAACACCGGCGGATCCTGAAAAAGACAAATGGATTATTCCTTCAAAAAGCAGACCACCATCAGCAGTTGGGCCACGGTTGTGGTCAACACCATCGCGTCATACGGGCATAACCCGGATTGCGCGCTGGAAGCCGCCGGGATTGACAAAAGACTGCTGACGGATCCTGACGCGAGAATCAGCGCGGAAAGCATGTCTCTCCTCTGGCAAGAAGCCGTGAGAACTGCCGGCGACACCTGTTTTGGATTGAAAGCCGCGCTTAATGTCCGCCCCACCACCTTTCATGCTTTAGGGTTCGCGCTGATGGTCAGCAGCAGCATGCATGACGCCCTGGAACGTCTTCACCGGTTTTACCGCATCGTCAGTGATGTGATCGAAGTGCGGTATGCGTGCGCTCCGGACGCCATGTCGGTTTATCTTGATCCGGCCGAAAGGCCCCCAAAACAGCCCGATGAGGCTTTTGACATGATTGTGGCCACCGTGGTTTCCTTCGCCCGCATGCTCATCAACAGCGAACTGCGTCCGTTAAAAGTTG
>CAZRES010000150.1:0-2163 GCA_964598885.1 uncultured Desulfobacteraceae bacterium
CATCCATGCCGTCGGGGAAAAACCGCCAGCAGTCCACGGGATACCGGTGCTGAGGGCCGGATGACGGCGCAATGATGCAGCAGATACCGCCGGGCTTTAATACCCGGGCCACCTCGAGCATGGTAATCCAGAAAAATGCGATATGCTCAAAGGCCTGGCCGGAAATCAGCACATCCACGGAATCCGTCGGAATCTCCTTCCAGTGCCAGGTGTTGCGCAGCACGATATCCACGTTTTCGCCCGGGGACATGTCCACTCCCTTGTAGATCCAGAGGGACCGGTCGAACAGCTCCCGGTAGGAGCCGTTGACATTCATGCTTCCCAGATCCAGGATGAGCAGGGGCTCTTTTTCCCGGCAGGCCAGCCAGGTTTGCCGAAACCGGGCCATGTTATCCAAAGACGTCTGATGCATGGGCTAGATTTTCTCCCGCAGATACGCCATAACCGTCTCCACCCGCTGCGGCCAGGAATTTTCCGCCAGGCACTCGCGCAAGTCGCCGGGAATCCCCTGTTTTCCCTTTTTAAGCGCATGGTCTACCGCAATGATAAACGCATCATACGATGACGCCACGGAAACATGGGATCGCAGAGCATCCAGATTCCGGATATCCGTGGCCACCACCGGCACGCCCAGGGAGCAGTAAACATAGAGTTTCAGAGGATTCATGGACCGGGTCTTGACCGAATCCACATGCGGGAGGATGGCAACGTCGCACGCGCTGATCCAGGCCCGCACCTCGGGATACGGGATCACCCCGAAAAAATGCACGTTGGCCAGGGCATTCAGCTCCATGATCTCGGGATTGGCGTGGGTGGAACCGATCAGACAAATCCGCCAGTCCGGCCGGTTTTCCGCCATATGCCGGATCAGGTCCGTGTCGATTTTTCCTTTTTCCAGGTTGCCCACATAGACCATCTTTGGCCCGCCCAGGGCGGTAAACCGATGAAAAGCTTCGTCTTCCGGGGCTTGGGGCGGCGGCGTTACTTCGCACCCGTTGGGAACCAGCCGGATGTCGGAATGATATTTTCCCAGGGCATCCCGGACCGTCTCGCAGTTGGCCAGGGCCAAATCAGCCGTTTTCAGGACTTCCCGGTAATGAAGGGTCAGATGGAGCCGCTTGATTTCGGATAAATCCGGCCAGGTGCGGTGGTCGTCCACCAGGTCCGCCACTTTGAGTTTCGGCGTAAAATGCCGGATCAGCTTCGGAATATGGGGATTATAAGGGTAAAACCAGAACACGGCCGTTTTCGGATCAATACCGCATCCCGCCAGACGCTCGGCCACAAAGGCCTCAAACCCGGATTCCGCCGGGTATCGCCAGATCTGCTTATCCCGGTCGGCCGATCCGGTGGCGTAAATAAAAGTATGGAAGCTGACCTTTTTTGTATCCCGTATTCCCCAGTTGCGCAGCAGGGTTTCCCGATAAATCATGCGGTCATGGCTGATGCCGTTGCCGGCGGCCTTTTCCCGGAGGGCCTCGATGCTGATGGGCATGTCAAACACGGCAATGCGACCCACGTCCTCCCGCAACGACAGGTATTTAATGAACATGTCGGAACGCCGGCCGTAAAGACCCGTGTCGTTCTGTTTCCAGAACACGGCGATATCAAGGGCGTCCGTACCCGCAGCCGGCCGGTCGGCGGCCTTTTTTTCCGGAAGCCGTCGCTGGATGTCGGTAAACGCCAGGGCGTCGGCGGCAAGAGGCCGGGGGGTTTCCAGTGCCTTCAAAAAAGGGTCCGTGAGCGCATCGGTAATGGCCGTGTAGCTGTATTGCTTTAAAAACAGGTCCCGCCGTTTTAGCTGCGCGCGCTGTTGGGCGTCCGCGTCGGAAAGCATGCGGTCAATGGACGCGGCCAGGTTTTCCAATGTCACGGGAACCACCACGCCGGCGTCGACCAGGGGCTTGAGGGGGACGGTTTCCGTGGCCAGAACCGGAATCCCCATGGCCAGGGCGTCAATGACCTTTGCCGGCAGCTGGTATTTGGAAATCTCGCTTTCCGGGTCCTGGACCAGGCAGATGAGATCGGCGATGGCCAGGTTTTCCGGCAGCCGGTCAAAAGGCTGGTCCGGAAGCATGATGAGGCTGTCGCCGCCTTTTGCCCGCAATGCCTGGGCATAGGCCCGATCCGGCGGGGTTCCGATGACGCAGAGTTTGTACCGGG
>CAZRES010000150.1:2263-6479 GCA_964598885.1 uncultured Desulfobacteraceae bacterium
GCCTGGGCATAGGCCCGATCCGGCGGGGTTCCGATGACGCAGAGTTTGTACCGGGGATTCCTGCAGGCTTTTACGGCCTCTAACACCTCTGTCACCCCCTTGTGGGGCCGGGGGGTCCCCAGAAACAGGACGATCCGGTCATCCGGATCAATACCCAGCTCCCGGCGGCGGGCCAGACGGTCAACCACGTTGGGATCAAACCGGGCTTCATCCCGGGCATGGGGGACCATAATGCCGCCGAATTTTTCCGCCAGGGCCAGGTTGGAGACCAGCCATCCGTCGGCCAGGGGGATCAGGCTTTCGGCAAACCGGGTCCAGGTCTGCTCAAAGGGAATGTGCAGGTCCGCAAACGCGCCGCTTTGGAGATCACTGATGGTCAGCCGGGAACGCTCTTTGAAAAACGAGAGCTCGTAATCGTCGATATCGATAAACAGGGGCCGGTTCTTACATGCCTTGATCATCAGTCCCATCTGCACGGAAGGAAGCCGGGGTTTGCAGGAAACGACAATATCGGCCTCGATGCGGGGAGCTGCTTTTTCAAGGGTGCGCAGAAACCCGGGAAAATCATCCCCCGGCAAGGGCAGCACCGGGATCCGGGCGTCCCGCAGCGGGGCCCAGACCCGGGTGTTGTATCGGCTGAATTGAGGGCCCAGCAGCATCACGTGAAAATACCGCGACAGGGCTTCCGCCAGCAGATAGGCCCGGCCCAGGGGGTTGTGCCCCACATCCCAGGCGATCACCGCCACAGTCAGGTTGTAGCGCCGCCGGGGATACGATGCGGTCGATACCGGAAGCCGCGCGTCACCGGCGGTCCGGAATCCCGGCATTGCGGCCTGTTCATAGGTCTTGAAAAAGTCATATTGATGAAGAACACGGCGGATATGGTCGGCGGCCGTGGTCCGGTTTTTGCGCAGGGCCGCCAGGGTGGCCATGCCGACAAGGGCGTTTCCCACGATCCAGCGGTTGGTGTTCATCAGGGCGGCAAACTGCTCCTGGATCTGGGCCATCCACCGGGAAAGCTGGTCCCGTTCCTTTTTCAGGCGATCCCCGGCAAGGCCCATGGCCTTTACCTTCTGTTCCAGGGCCTGGACCTGCTGATCAAGATGATTGATTTTGCGCTTTCGCTCCAGGAGTTCCTTTTCCGCGGCCTCGCGGTCCTCGCGCCGCTTCTGCTCGAGCTCATGGATTTTCAGCCGGTTTTCTTCGATTTGCGCCGTAAACCGTTTTGCCTCGTCCCGGGCTTTGGCTTCCAGAGCTTCCAGCGTTTTTCCTTTGGTTTCCAGGGTCTGCTCCAGTTGGCGGCGGTTCTGTTGATGGGATTCGGTTTCCCGACGCAGGCTATTTTCCAGGCTTTTGATTTTCCGATTGTCTTCCTCGATGGTGATGACCTGTTTGAGACGGGTTTTTTCCAGGCTGTCCACCAGTTCCCGGCCGGTTTCCGGCAGAGACAGGTCCTGGATGAACCGATCGAATGCCGGGTGCTGTTTCCGCATGTCGGAAGGAAAGAGAATTCCCAGGCCGTGAAACATGTCAAGGGTAACCAGTTCCAGTTCCAGGGACGATTCCCGCACGAAATCCTCCACCGCGGTCAAAACCCCGTTGCGGATATTGTGGGCATAGCGGGCATTGCACAGATGCGGATTAAGCCCGCCGTCTTCCACCAGATCGATGCTGTCGGGATCAAGTCCTTTTCGGGCATACGCCATGCGCCAGGCTTCCGGGATGGTCTGCGGGTTGTAGTACATGTCCCGGCGGGCATAGGGCCAGGCCACGTCATGCACAAATACCAGGGGGAAACCCGCGCCGGCCTGCTCGATCAGTTTGAGTTCATGGTATACCGTATACCAGTTGTGATCCCCGTCGATAAGAACGGCGTCCATGGGGCCGATCATGGGAAGGGCGCTGAGACTCATGCCCTTATAGAACACAAAGGCATCGGCGTATCGGCTTTTGAAATCCTCCGGATCGAACTTGGGAAAGGGATCAATCACATGCGCCCGGGCTCCGCGTTGGCGGCACCAGTCCAGGAGATGACGGGTGTTGTCGCCGTAATCCGCTCCGATTTCCACGATTTTTCGGGGTGTTATAACCTCAAAAAGAGGTTGGATGATGATTTGCCAGAATGGGTGCATGCCATGACCGCCGCGATGGTTGATTAATCAGAAAATCCGGATATCTATTTGACCTTATTGTTATTTTCTGCCAACTCCGCCAGCCCCGCCCCAGCTCTCAACTCCCCATCCCGGCGCGTCCTGCAGGTGTGGACTTGCGGTATCCAACTGCCGGATAATCACATCGGCTACAGCGGCATTGCGGGTGAAAAAGAAAAAAAGGCAGGACGCGCCCGTAACAGGATCCGGCGCCGCAACCGCGATCTTTCGTATATCATCACCGAAAACACTCCGGTATTTGAGTTCAAAATCCATACCATACTGACGATAATGACCATGTTTGGATGGATCCGGAAATCCCCAATCCCGGGTTTTTTTCATACGACATGATCCGGGAACGGATATCTGGAGAAAACCCCTTTCCGATGTAATGCGCATAAGCTCACCGAGTGCCGTGTCGTCTTCTTTTACGTGTTCCAGCACATGGTTGCAAATCACCGCGTCATATTGACCATCCTTGCGGTCCACCGCCTCGATATCAATGGAATTTGCGACCTTGTAGACCGATATTTCATAGGATTTAAACCAGTTGGATTCCACGGAACGATCATTTGAAAACTGCAGCGCCGACATTTCCGTAAAAGGCAGATGCGGCTCCAAGGCCTGGTAAACGCTTCGCAATGCACGGTGACGCTCGAGAGATTTGCAGGCGCCGCATTTCGGGGGCATCCCGGAAGCGCCCAGTCTTTCCCCGGGACCGGCAATAAAACGGGTTGAATTGCATATATTGCACACGGCAGCGGAAAAAGATGTTTCCTGCCCGGGCGTTTTGTCGGATTGTTTTGATCTCGTGATGGTCTGGCGATTATAAAAACCCTGATCAAAAAGATATTTCATCTTCCGGTAAATGGCTTCCTCTGCCTTGGGAGTCAAATACGCCGAATAATGATCATGGGACGACGGATTAATATGCGGCAGCTCAATGGATTGAAAACCGAATTCATTTGCCAGGGCGTCAAAATCCTCCTGAAGACGTTCGAACCGGATAAGCCTGAGGTTTTCCGGCCGGCTTCCGTTGATGGTCATCCAGTTTTCAATGGGTGCAAATCCGACTTTAAGGGTGTAATCCTCAAAATCATTTTCCATTGCAATTCTGAAGTTATCCTTTTCCCGATTGTGCTTGTATGTTTTCCGCATGAAAAAATAATTGGACACCATCAGGTCATAGGGATTGCGGATGCCCATAATGATCGCCTTGAAACTGTCGAGGGGTTTGCCGTATTCCGCCAGCCGCTTTCCCGCGGCCCGCATGTTTTCATGGGCCCATCCCTCGATAATGGTCAGGCCGGCATGGTCGCAATCGGCCAGCTCCGTTATCTGCCCCTTTGATACCAGGCAGGTCATGGGGCGGCCCAGGGTCTGCACCAGCGCCCGGGTCAAGGATTTGCCCGCGGTTTTCGGGAAATGGAGAAATAAAAAGTCATCGGTCCAAAGCATCTGCCGCTCCTAAGCACCATCCATAAATGAATTCAGTTTTTCTGTTTCATAAATTGATTATTATATCATAGCCTACCAATAAAAACCATGGTTTTTCTATCCTGCCATGGGTTTGCGGCATAAAAAACAACGCGCCGGCAGGTCGCCATAAGCAACCGCCGGCGCGGATTATTCCGTGTTCATTTTCTCGTTTTCCGTCATGACGACCGGAAGACGGTTATGACGCGTTAAAAATTATCGTTGAGTGTTGAAATAAAACAGGAGCTGCCGCTGCTGGAGCAGTTCTTTTTCTTGATGTAAACATCCACCGTATCCGTATCCGTATGGCCGTCGGCATACTCCACCTCCAGCGCAAAGGTAAGAACCGTCAAATCGGTGCTGACTTTGGGCGCTTCAAACTCCGGCGCCCGCGCCGTCGGATCAGACAAGGCAACATCCGGCCCACTGACCTGCTCCCACTGATAACGGGGGTAGCTTTCATCCGTATCCAGCAATGAGTAAGTGCCCGCCGAGCCGTCCAGCGTCACACTGTCCCCCTCGTGGACAATCTGATCCGCCCCCGCGTCCGCCTGGGGCGGGGCCGTGCCGGAATTAACGGCCACTTTCAC
>CAZRES010000151.1:0-6432 GCA_964598885.1 uncultured Desulfobacteraceae bacterium
CAGGAGGCCGGCCTTTAAATCGGAAAGGAACGGCCATGGCAAAAAAGTTGGAATCCAGAAACATCGAACAATTACTGGCAGAGGCCGACGAACTCCTCAAACAGATTAACTCCGATATCATCAGCGAAATGGAGGAAGAGCAGCGCCTGCAGCTTGAAATACACGCTCAGAACCTGGAAAAAATCAAAACCGAGGTTCATGACAAAATCGAAAAGAAAGAAGCCCCGGACACCGGCTATGGGGCAGAAGGAATGCACGAGGCGATTCTTGACATTGTAAAGGCCATGGGGGATCTGACAAAATTTCTTTCCTGATGTTGATCGGAGTAAATTTCAAGCCGGTCGGCGACTGTTGTTGCATTCCGGATGCCCGTTCGTTTCATGGGCCGGTGGGGAAGCATTCCGGTAGGATCTGAATCGTTATCCCTTATTGTTCTGCAGATCCCGGCGATCCGGCTGTTGGTCGGTTTTCCCGGGCGTTTGGATCATCAGGCACGATGCAATGGTGCTCATGAAAAGAAATGCCGACACCATGTAAAAGGCCCAGGCAATCCCCAGAACATCGACCACGGCTCCGACCCCCATCGCCCCGATGAAAAGCCCGAGATTAATGGCCATATTAAATATCCCCATCATGGCCCCATGTCCATATACCGGGCCTTCCATTGCGGCCAGGGCGCCCAGTGCGGGCCACGATATTGCTTCCCCCAGCCCGATCAAGGCAAATAACAGCAAAAGGATGGAAAGGCTGGGGGCAAAAGGGACCGCCATCATGGCGAAGCTGACCAGCATGGCGCCGATAAAGAGGAGCCCGTTTTTATTCCACCGATCCGCAAGGCTGCCAAAGGGAACCTGAAAAAAAGCGCTCAGAAGGGTTCGGGTGGCGATCACCAGTCCGATCTCCGTGCCGCTGGCGGTCATGTGCCGCATCATCAGGATCGGAAGAAACGCAAAGGTGGGAACGATGATGATCATGGTGGCCGTCCGGGAAAGCAGAATTCCCATCACCCGGCGGTTTTTAAGCATACGGCCGAATACCCTGGCCATGGAATCTTTTTTTTGGATCCGTGCTTTGGATTTCTGTCTTGGAAGAACAGCGCCCACCAGAATGACCGACAAAATACTGAGCAGTCCCATGGCATAAAATCCGGAATTACGGCCCCAGGTATCCAGAAACAATCCGCCCAGCAGGGGCCCGCCCCCGATGCCGGCGAAAATGGCAATATTGAGCATCCCCATATGTTTTCCGGTTTTTCCCACCGAAAGCTCCGAAATATAGGCCATGGCCATGGGGAGAATCATGGCGGAGCCGGCTCCATGCAGGATGCGGATCAAAATCAGATCGGAAACGGATGCGGCAAGGGTGTACGTATAGCCCGTGATGCCGAACAGGAAAAGACCGGCCATGAGAAACCCTTTTTTGCCGTAGCGATCCGACAATCCGCCGACAAAGGGCTGCAGCAATCCTCCGGTCAATGCGAATACCGCGATGATAATCCCCAGAAAAAGCCCGGTGGCCCCCAGCTCGGCGGCATACAGGGGAAGAATCGGCACGATGATGCCCATTCCCACGTAAACGATGAAGATCGCCGACAAGATGACAAACAGGGGTGGAACCATCATAAGAACGACCGCCGGGTGACACATAAAAGTTGACACAATAGGTGAATCTACTGTGCTCCGATATAATGGACAAGCCGGCCCAGTCAAGATCTTTTGCGACTTCCCGGCCGGCGGTCATCTCCATTTCCGGGGCGCCGGAGCTGTCGGGAATAGACAGGAAAAATCCGATGCCTTGGGCGGGATTCTCAACCGCCGTGCCGGGACGGCATTTGCCCCAGGGAAGAAATTTTTTCCCGTCGACATTCTGCGGGCTGTTTTTACCGCGGGTAACCAGTCGGGTAAAGTGGGTGCCCGGAACCTCGTTTAAAAGAATCAGCCGGGCCGGTTGGTTTAAACGATCCGCGTGGACGCTGACAAGGAGTCGCTGTTTTTCCGCCTGATACCGCACCCGGCAGTATCCGAAACTCTTCCCCAGCGTCATGGTGCTGTGAATCCCGAGGCAGGTAAAAAGCGCGTTCCGGATCATCAGCCCGGAGGACTGAAACATGGGCCGGCGCATATAAAAACCGGTCAGTTTTTCCATTGCCCTGGTAAAACCGGAGGGTGCGGCCAGGCCTCCCATCCGCCACGCATTGATCCGGTTGAAATGAAAAACCGCGTCAATGGTCTGCGGGCTCTGCATTGATGTGGAACACAGGGACGGGAATATGGTCTGCCCGGGTGTTTTCAGCACGGGAAGGCCGAACCCGGCGGACTCGCCGGCAAATATGTCGTTTTTATGGCACAGGATCAGACCTTTTGCCATTTCCCGGGTTTTGCCCTGCCCGTCAAAGGATGAATGGGTCAGAAACAAATTATTCGTAAGTGTTAGCACTTACACCCCTGTATTGCCGGTTCCGCCGGCTGCCGCGATCCCGGTTTGATCCGCGTTCACCGTATCCGCCCTTCCCCGGGCGGCATTAAACTGTTGGTAAACGCGGTCAATCCGTTTTCTCAGATACGCTTCATCAAACTCGGATTGAAAAACCAGACGGTTTTCATTTTCATACTGCCAGTCCGTTGCCTCTTGCTTTGGGGTCACCCGCTCATACAGCCGGGTTCCCGGCAGGGGATAGGGAACCGTAAACGAGATTTCATCCAGAGGCAGGGAAAGCGCCCATTGAAACGTGGTTTCAATGGTGTCATAGGTTTCGCCGGGGTATCCCACCATGAAAAACCCCGCTGTCCGGATATTGCTTTGCGCAAAGCGATGAATGGTTTTTTCCGCGGCCTGGGTGGTGGTCTTTTTATTCATTAATTGAAGAACGTCATTGCTGCCGGACTCCAGTCCGAAAAAGACCTTGCGGCATCCGGCGGCCTGCCACAGATCGATATCCGCCGGGGTCATCCGGTCCACCCGGGACAGGCAGAACCAGTTCATGTCCATTTTTTCCGCGATCATGCGACGGCAGAAGTGGCGGGTATAGGCCGGGTCCAGGCTGAAGCAGTCATCGGCGATCCAGAGTCCCTCATATCCCCGATCCTTGATATCTTTGATCTCCTCAAACACCTTGTCCATGCGGCATTGTCTGAAATCGGCGCCGAACACCGGTTTGGAGCAGAACTCACAGTCAAAGGGACAGCCATAGCTTGTCATGATGCCGGCCAGGGAGAATCCTTCCCGCTCTATCCAGAATTTCTGATACGTTGCGTGGTCATAATCGCTCCGGTCCGGAAGAGGAAGTTCGTCAAGCCGGGTTTCATCCGAGGGCACCGGCTTGCTCGAAACCGGCATGCCGTCCCCGGGATTGCGGTAATGGATTCCCGGATACGTTTGGGGATGGTTTAACTTTCGAAAAACATCATCCGGCCGGCAGCCGGCGGCCAGATAATCCCGGCAGAAATCCGGAAACGACGCATCTGCTTCGCCGCCAAAAACCGCATCAAACACCGGCAGGAAGTCATCGGGTTGCAGGGTCGGCAAGGGCCCGCCGGATACCAGTAAGATTTCCGGAAGCCTTCGGCGAATATCCCGACCGATGGCCAGGGCATTTTCCGACATGGACAGCATGGCATAAATTCCGACGATCCGGGGCCGGGCATCAACAATTTCGGAAATAACCGCTTGGTGACGGCCAAAGGTGCCGTCAATGACCCGGACCCGCATGCCCCGGCTTCTGAGAATCGCGGCCAGCCGGGCAATGCCAAGGGGATGAAAAAGCATGGCCTGGGGCGCGTGGGTGTAATAGTAGGGATATATCAGGACAATATCGGCAGATTCCTGATGCCCGGGGCTGTTTTGCTCCGTTTGCCGGTTATGATTTTTAGACGATCGTTGGCTTTGCGCCCGCATATGCGTGCATCCTGATGGTGACGTTTCCGGGCGTTCCCCCCGGTGTCAATGGAAGTCCGCCAAACCGCTCAAATCACTTCCTTGCGCGGGATCCAAACGGATAAGGATTTGCCGGCATCATTTGTTTTGTTTCGATTCGATTCCTGCAATCTTACCAACGAAAACCATTCGTTAAATACAGGCATTCCCGTATTTTACGGTTTTCCAATACCTATGGAGCAACAGATGGCGCGGCGCCGGGCTTTTTTTTAGCGAAAATTTATCCGAAATACTTGTGAATCAGCGGTTTGAGGCGTTGGGCCAGGTTTTCCCCCATAAATATCATCCCCTGATCCCCCGGATGCAGAAGATCCGGCGAGAGCCCGGAGATATCATCAAGTATTTCCGATCCTTTTATCAGATAGATGTTTTCATGGGGGCAGTCCGCAACCGCCTGGTGCAGGGCCCGGCGGAAATCGTCCGGCGAACCCTGATCCTCAAGCCCCATAAACGTATCGCCGAATTCTCTGGCATAGGGAAACAGGGTAAGACATACCACCGGCCGATGGGGATTGGAGCGGCACAGGGTGTTGATCATATACGATGCGCGCCGGTAAAAAAAATCCACCGGGAATTTGAGCATGTTTACGGAAATATCAAGGGTGGCCAGATCCCAGTCCGGCCGGCCGGCCATATAATCGGCAATTTCCGGTTCGCAAAACGCGGATCCGCCGGTTCCCAGATTAAGGACGTCCGCGCCGAGCCGGATGCCGGCCTGCTCCACATACGTCAGATGGGGGCCGGTGGCGTTGCCCTGCTGGGTGATGGAGGTCCCGTATGCCAGGTATCGTATTTTCGGCAGCTCGCTTCTGTGCGGGGGTCGGCGATGGGTTCCCTCGATCCCGTGAAGAAACATGCAGTCCCCGGACATCAGCAGGCGACAGACATCCGGCGCAAAGTGAAAATGCGGCAGTTTGGATGGATCGTACAGGTTCATCTGATCGGGCATGGTTACGGTAATAACGGTGTTGTCTTGCCGGATGGCGTATCGTTCCCGGCTTTGAAACGGACCGTAAAACACTTCCACGTCGCCGACGCCTTCCGGGCACGAAAGTTCGATACGCACCGGCTGATCACTCACAAACCGGATTTCCGCGCAGGTGGGATGACACATCTGGATCTGGGCTGTGTCGTTGAGTTTTCTCCGCACGGATTCGGGAACCCTCTGCATCCGAAGCCCCGGCCGCCCCGCAACGGAAATCAGATCTTCAATATTATGCAGTTCAACGTCTTCAAAAAACACGAAAGCATCCTTGCCAGGGTTTTTACATCATCCGATGGTGCGCCTCTTTTGCCTGTGGATCCGTTTTATCTGAAAGTACGGCAAAACCATCCGGTACACAATCGATTTATTGCCGGTAAAATCATTGCCCTTTCGGGGCCGGACGGGCCGGGCATGGCCGGCTTTTCGACAAAACGGATCTGCATGCTGTCTACCGCACATATACACAAAAACCCGTATTGTGAAAGCGCGCTTTTTTTTTCATGCTTATACGGAACCGACGCGGCACCGATCGCCAAAAAAGCGTTACCCCCGCTATAAACTATCGACCAAAGGAGGAATTTTTATGACGGAAGATCGTGTAATGGGCGCAAAAGCGTTCCGACAAAAGCTGATGGACGACATTGATCTGGAAACATCCACCGCAGAAACCATTGCCTCGGAAACGGACCGGAAAGCGTATATCCGGACCATGGAAAACAAAGTCAACAAATTAAAATCCATGATGGATGAAATGGCGGAAAAAAGCAAATCCCTGGGACAAGAGGCAAAATCCGAGTTTGACAAGAAAAATGAAACCGTGAAACAGCAATACGCGGAAACCACATCCAGACTCGATGATATCCGCAAGTCCGGAGAAGACAACTGGCATACATTCAAAGACAATGCATCCCAGGCATGGCACAGCCTGGCGGAGGGAGTGAAAAACGCGGTTAGCAGCTTCCGGTAACGCGCAACGAACACCGGTCCGGATAACGCCGTCCGGACCGGTATTTCCGGATCAGGGGATCCTTTTTATCCGGATTCTGGCGAAACCGTTCTTTACAGCGAGATCAGATTTTTTTTAAGCGCGATTTTGGTAAACTCGGCAATAGAGTTCAATTGCAACTTATCCATAATATTGTACTTGTGGGTTTCAACGGTTTTGGGGCTGATGGACAGCCGGTGGGCGGTTTCTTTAACGGTCAGGCCGTCGGCCAGCAGGGCGAACACCTCTTTTTCCCTTACGCTCAGCTTGGCAATGCCGTTTTGCACGCCGGCGACATTCTTTGCTTCTCCCAGTTCCAGTTCTTTCATATGCTCCTGCAGGATCTTTTGCACGGAACGACTGTAAAACGTGCCCCCGGTTTTAAGGGCCCGTAACGCCAGCAGCAGTTCATCCAATGGTTCGCTTTTGAGCACATACCCCCCCACCCCGGCCGTAAACAAGGCGGTGGCATGGGCTTTGGAAACCGACATGGTAAAAATGAGAATCCGGACCTGTTGATCAAAGGATT
>CAZRES010000152.1:0-6272 GCA_964598885.1 uncultured Desulfobacteraceae bacterium
AGCCGCACCGTGCGGGCATGGGGGAACGCCCGCTCCCAGCGATTCAATTCCTTTTGCCTTTTCTATATATGAGCATGGCCTGCGACGCCTCATGGCCCGTGCGGCCCTGGGGGCAAATATCATAAGCCGGCGTCAGAGTCAGCGCCTTGCCGCACCAGAGCGCCGAATGGTTCCGCGCGTGATCGTCGGTATTGCCGCACAAAATATCAGCGATTATTTTCGTGACGGGTTTTGATTTGTCAAGCCGATATTTGGTGACGGGTATAAAAACTTTGAAAAAAATAGCCGATTCCGTTATGCTGGGGTGAAATTTATGAATAATAAGACCGTGCATGTTTTTGATGTCACCGGATCCTGCTTTTTTCCGAACTCCGCTACGCAAAAGCATCATATTATATGCGGTAAGGATTATGACAGAAAAAGACCTTTTGGAAGACCAATCCGCCCAGGCTGAAGATCAGCAACCAAAGGTTCCGGAACGGAAGCTGTTTCCGGTGGTCGGCGTCGGCGCATCCGCCGGCGGGCTTGAAGCCCTGGAGCAGTTTATCTCCGGGCTTCCGGAAAAAAGCGGCATGGCCTTTGTGATCGTCACTCATACCCATCCGGATCACCCCACCCGCATGCCGGAACTGCTCAGTCGAAAATCATCTGTTAAATTTGTGCTCATCGAAGATGGAATGAAAGTTGAAGCGGATACGGTTTATGTCCCGCCGTCGGATCAGGATACGATGATAGAAAATGGCATACTCCGGTTGCAGGAGCGTTCCAGGCGGGCGGACGTGCATATGCCGATTGATATTTTCTTGCGATCTCTTGCCAAGGAAAGAGGCGATGCAGCCGGCTGTGTTATTTTATCCGGTACGGGAACCGACGGCACCGGCGGTCTTCGCATGATTAAGGAAAAAGCCGGGGTCGCCGTGGCCCAGACCCTGAAAACAGCCCGGCATGAGGGAATGCCGGCGAGCGCCATTGAGACGGGGATGGTCGACTATGTCCTGGCGCCACGGGAAATAGCCGAACAGCTGATTGCCTACTTTCAACACCCGGCTACAATCAAGACCGAGACCCGGAAAAACGGAAAAACGTCCGAGCACCTGTCCCGGGTGCTTTCCTTGCTGGCCGAGCGGACGGACCATGATTTCTCCCAGTACAAGAAGAGCACATTGATCCGACGAATCGAGCGGCGGATGAGCGTCAACCGCTGCCGCTCCATGGAGGATTATCTCAAATATCTTTACCGCAACCCGGATGAAACCCGCTTGTTGTTTCAGGATCTGCTCATCGGGGTGACGAATTTTTTCCGAGATCCGGAAGTGTTTGCCTTTGTTCAGGAAGAAGTTCTCCCGGAGCTTTTTTCTCAAGGAGAAAGTAATGAAAATTTCCGGGTCTGGATTCCGGCTTGCTCGACCGGGGAAGAGACATACTCTGTTGCGATCATTATCCTGGAAGCAATGAAAAAGCTTGGCGTCAATCGCTCTTTGCAGATTTTTGCGACCGATATCGATGCAAACGCCATTAATAAAGCCCGACAGGGGCTTTATCCCAAAAATATCGCCACGGACGTCAGCAAAGACCGTCTTGATAATTTTTTTACAGAAGAGGGAAACTACTACCGGATTAACAAGGACATCCGGGAACGCGTCGTCTTTGCCGAACAGAATGTCCTTCGCGACCCTCCGTTCATGCACCTGGAAATGCTGGTCTGCCGCAATCTTCTCATTTATCTGGAGCCGGCCGCCCAGAACAAGCTTATCCCCTTGTTACATTACAATCTGAAACCCGGCGGAATTCTGTTTCTCGGCACCTCTGAAAGTCCCGGCCGGTTTGCGGATTTGTTCACCCCCGTTCACAAGCGCTTCAGCATCTATAAAAAACGGGACCTGAGAAGTCCCATACAGCATGCGATACCTTTCCCCACCGGCAAAAAAAAAGCAACCCAGTCCGACTTTCCCAAGAGTCATCAGCGACAAGTCGAGGATGCTGAAATCAAGGACATCGCCCGGGCCGTGGAAAAGAAACTTTTAAAAAATCATACGCCGGCCTGTGTGATCATCAATGCTCAGGGCGACATCATTTATTTCCACGGTAGAACCGGAAAATACCTGGAGCATGCGCAAGGCAAGCCGAATCTCCGGATCACGGAGATGACCCGGGAAGGACTTCGGTATGCGCTGGCCGCAGCCATGCGCAGAGCTGTGGAAAACCACGAAAAAGCGGTTGAATCCGGTGTCCGGGTAAAAACCAACGGCGGCCATGTGCATATTGACTTAAGTGTGGAGCCCTTTACCGAATCTTCAGCAAATGATCAGTTCATGGTTCTTTTCTCCGAATTGCCGGAATCTTTTTTTGATTGGGAAGACAAGGCGGAAGGAGCAAAAGAGATTTCGGAAAAGGAGGCGGCTCAGCGGATCGCTGTTCTGGAGCGGGAACTGGACGATCTGAAAGAGGATTATCGGACCACCCAGGAGGAGCTGGAGACCTCCAATGAAGAGCTCAAATCGGCCAACGAAGAAATGTATTCTTCCAACGAGGAACTCCAGAGCACCAATGAGGAGCTGGAATCATCCCGGGAAGAACTCGAATCCCTAAACGAGGAACTGTCCACGGTTAATAACGAGCTTCACCAGAAGATTGCCGAGGTCCAGGACGCTTACAGCCGGATCACCGATGTGCTCAACAGCACCGGGATCGCCATTTTGTTTCTGGACAACGACCTTCGCATCAAACGGTTCACCGATGAGGCCACCCGCCTGATCAATCTGATAGAAAAAGATGTGGGCCGTCCGCTTGATCACATCTCCCACAATCTGGATCTTGACAACGTAACGGAGATGATCCGTTCGGTGCTCAAGAAACTGTCTTACCGTGAAGAAGAAGTTCGGACCACGGATGGTCATTGGTACCGGATGCGCATCATGCCCCATCGAACCGGCAAAAACCATATCGAAGGAGCGGTTCTGACGTTCATCAATATCGATCCGCAGAAGGCGGTTCAGGAAAAGCTGGATCGTTCCTTTCGTTCGGCCAAACGGTTTACCGGGGCCGTTGTGGACACGGTCAGGGAATCGCTTCTGGTGCTGGATGCGGATAAACGGGTCGTTATGGCGAACCGAGCGTTTTATGAAACGTTCCAGACATCACCGGAAGATACAGAAAAGCGTTATCTATATGATTTGGGTAATGGTCAGTGGAACATCCCGGAACTCCGTCAACTCCTGGACGATATCGCAGAACAGGATCGTGCCTTCCAGGACTATGAAATAGCGCACCATTTCCAGACCATCGGGTACAAACGGATGCGGCTGAATGCCCGGCGTCTCCGGGATAAAGATCCGGAACAGGGTCGTATTCTTTTGGCTATTGAAGAGATTGCTGAACCAGCGCAGCATTCGACAAATGAAGAAGGGAGCGGCAAACGTGCCTGACGCAAGTAAAAGAGATTTTGATTTCCCGGAATTACGAAAAAAAGCGGAGCAGATTGTTGGACAACCGCAGGAAGCCGGCCTTGAAAAGGACGATTCTGATCTGGTTCGCCTGAACAACGAGCTTACAGTGTACCAGATGGAACTGGAGCTTCAAAACCAGGAGCTGCGACGGACGGCAAAAGATTTGGAAACCGCCCGCAACGAATGGTTCGAGCTTTTTGACGCCGCTCCGGTCGGTTTCCTCCTTCTGAATACATCGGGTGTGATCGAACGATGCAACCAGGCTGCCGCTCGTCTTCTCACCGGAAGCCGGCATCCCATGAGCGGCCGGTCGATTCTGCCCCGTATCCATCCGGATGACCGGTATATCTATTATTCCCTTGCCCGGTCGATGGCGGCGTATGCCGGGAGCGCTTCGTCCCGCGAGCTCCGGCTTGTCCGGGAAAACGGCGAAATCATCCATGTGCATATCGAGGCATCGGCTGTAAAAGATCCTGAAGGAAACTTCAGCCAATGGCGCCTGGCTCTGGTGGATATCAGTGAACGGAAAAACCATGAAAACGCCCTGAGAAAAGTCCGATATGAACTGGAAGACCGGGTGCAGGAGCGGACGGTCGAACTCCATACGCGCAATCGTCAGCTTGCCTGGCTTACCAGCGAGCTCATCATGACCGAACAAAGGGAACGCAAGCGTCTGGCTCAAGTTTTACATGACCATCTCCAGCAGCTTCTTGTCGGCGTCCGGCTTCACCTGGAAATCCTTTCCGGTGAGACGGGCATGGAGGATAAACCGGCATACAGAAAAGTATATGACCTGGTAACGGATGCCATAGAAGCTTCCCGTTCGCTGTCATCGGAACTTTTACCGCCGGTGCTTTTTCAGAAGGAACTGCCCGAAGCCCTCCGATGGCTGGTCCAGTGGATGACCGAGACCCACCGGCTTGAGGTTGCGCTCGATCTGCCGGATGATTTTCCTTTTCTTCGGGAGGAACTCCGGGTGCCTCTCTTTTATACGATCCGTGAGCTGCTCTTTAACGTGGTCAAGCATGCGAAAACATCGAATGCGCGAGTGGCCGTGCAGGAGAAAAACGGAGGCCTCCGGATCACGGTCAGCGATCAAGGCCGCGGCTGTGATCCGGAACGTCTGGCCAGCGAGGGCCAGGGCGCTGGATTCGGGCTTTTTGCCATACGGGAAAGATTGGAATTCCTCGGAGGAAATCTGGAGGTTTCATGTGCACCGGATGCCGGGTTCACCGCAACCATCTTTCTGCCGATTGAGTCGCCGACATATGAGCAGCCGGAGCATTGTCCCCCGATCCCTGATCAATTCCGGGAAGCACCGGAACCTTCGGCAAAAAAGCTTTCCGCGTCCAGCGACAAAATCCGGGTGATGCTGGTGGATGATCATTCATTAACGCGTGAGGGCCTTTTTTCCCTTCTTTCCGCTTCCGGTGACATTGAGATCGTGGGGGAAGCGGCAAACGGGGAAGGAGCCATGGAGCAGGCAAGACGATTCAGTCCTGACGTTATTCTCATGGATATCAACATGCCGGGAATGAACGGGGTGGAAGCCACCCGCCGGATACATACGGAGATGCCGGACATCCGGATTTACGGTCTTTCCATGAACGCGGCCGAGGATCAGGCCCATGCCATGTTCGAGGCCGGAGCGGCAGGGTACCTGAGCAAATGCGGAAGCACGGATGCCGTGCTTGCAGCCATACGCGGAAAAGAGCAGAACACACGGCCATGAGCCGTCTTCCCACTATCCGGGTTCCGCAATAACCAGATGAACGTATGTGTCTCCTGAGACGCCGGTGCTGCCTGCCATGTCAAGTCATGCGCCCGTGAATGCCCCCGCGAAAAAGATCCGTTTATTCTGATGAACTTATATTGACTTTGCGGACGACAAATCATAAATTTCACAAAATTATCCGAGATGCGGAGAACCGATCAGGCAAGGTGTTTCGCGGAGTAACTTTGGATGGCGGAATAGTAATGAAACTCAGACAGATTATTGTATTCTGGTTCGTTTTTATCGGGGTCTTCTCCGCCGGCTGTTTATCGTATGGTCGCCTGGGCGTTATTGATACCGATCAAAGCAGGACGGCGGGACCGGCGGTGGAAGCCGAGCTGACCCTGATTACCTGGAATATTGCAAAGAATGTTGAAAACAATATGGAAATCAAGCGGCTGATCTCGGATTATTCTCCGGATGTTCTGATGATCCAGGAAGGCCTCAGCGCCTCCTGCGATGTTTTCGGCCCCTCTTTCCAGCAGTGCCTTTTCGCTCCAAGCTGGAAAAAAACCGACCCGGATATCTATACCGGCGTTCAGACTTTGTCCCGGTTTCAACTGGAAAATCCAATCCATGTTGCATCTCCCGGCAGGGAAGGATTTCTGTTTACGCCCAAGATGTCCCTGATTTCCTTTATGGATCTGCCGGACGGTCGATCGTTGATGCTCGTCAACGTCCATATGCTTAATTTTGTTCCCATAACAGAGCTTAAAAAATATCTGGATGTGGTGTACGATTATACGCAAAACCATGACGGTCCGCTGATCGTCGGCGGCGATTTCAACACATGGAGCAACGCCCGGCTGGAAGCGGTTCGGGAGTTTGCTTATCGCCTTGACATGGTGGAGGCCTTTGCGATTAATGAACCCGGCAACGAGCCGTTTTCCTGGTTTTTGTTAGTAAAGCCGTTTTTGCACGATCAGCTTGACGCCTCCCTGGACCGCTGGTTCTGCCGGGGATTCGAGGTTGTCGCGTGTCGAAAACTAAACGGGTTTTTTTCATCGGATCACGTCCCGGTTCTGCTTCAGGTCCGCGTGCTGCCGCATTAG
>CAZRES010000153.1:0-6102 GCA_964598885.1 uncultured Desulfobacteraceae bacterium
TTTGAGGAAATGAAGGACGCGCCCATCCTGTCGGGTATTTTCACGGAAAGCGGGATCAAGCGGTTGGATGCCTATATGATCGATCTCGGATTTTTAACCAAATACCGGATCACCATCAAAACCCCCAAGATCCCGCCGCCGGGAACCCCCAAGCGGGACATCTACCTGATCCGGGCCTATGAATATCCCGAGGAATGGGAACATCTGTCGGATGCGGAAAAACACGAGCGCCTGGTGATGCTCCGGCTTTCGCTCCAGGAAATGGGCCGGGAGCAAAAGGACATGATCGTCTTTTCCTTCTGGCCGGACACCATCACTATCAAGGAAATCGGGGATCCCCTGACCGTGGGCAACTATCTGGAGCTGGGAGATAAAAAATTAAACGCCCGGATCATTCTGGCCCAGGGCCGCCAGAACACCAATTACGCCATTGACCTGTACGCGTGCCACCCCTTTTTCATACAGGGCTTTTCCACCATGACCAACGGTGAAAACACGGCCTTTGTTCCCATCCGGGAATACCTGATGTCGCGGCAGGTGCCGGGATACACCGGATTTTATTCGGACTCCGAGGTCTTTGTCCATATCCTCCATTACACGATCACCCGTTTGGGGCTGGGCATCGATTCCTACAAGCACATCATCACCCCGCTCCAGGACGACGCCCTTCAGGAGCACCCGGACGGAATGTTTTTAAAACATCTGAAGCACTCCTGCCGGAAACTGATCATCGACGGACCCAACTGCGTCATCGGCGTGATGCCGGACAACACCCTGTTCATGACCCAGGACCGCAAGAAACTCCGGCCCGGGGTGGTGGGCGGCGGGCCGGGAGTCGTCATGATGTCGTCGGAAATCTGCGGCCTGGACGCCGCTCTGCCGGAACGCGACAAAAAAAATGATTTTCAACCCATGCACTTAGATACGGTGGTCATCGATCCGGCGCGCCGGGAGGTAAAGATATGTCATCAGATGCAGCGATTATCCCATCTTCATTAAGCATCAAGGACCTGCCCTGGCAGATCGCCTGGGATATGGACAAATGCACCCTGTGCGGGAAATGCACGGCCATATGCCCGGTCCATGCCATCGAACCGGCGGTCTTCCGCAAACGGGTGGTGGATCCGTCGGCCGGGGTAAAGGCCCGGCCGGAAACCCGGTTTTCCACCTATTACGGCATCCGCCAGAAAACGGCCCCGGCCTATCACTGCGTGGGATGCGCCATGTGCGCCATGGTCTGCCCCAATGACGCCATCATGCCCATGCGAAGCGACGAGGCCGATAAACTCAAATTCCACATCAATCAGGGGGGCGAGCCCGAACGCCGGGGCGGCCGCCGAAACGCGCCCGGCGGGGTTCTGGATCAAATCAAATTCATCCGGATCTCCATGCTCACCGACCCGGCCTTAGATGCCGGCCGGCATGAATTTGAAGTCCGGACCCTTCTGGGGCGGGTCCTGGCACCCGAAGACAACATCCGATTCGTAAGGGAACACGGCTGGATTCCGCCGGTGCGGGAAATTTATCCCCTGATCATCGGCGGCATGTCTTTCGGGGCCCTGTCACCCACCATGTGGGAAGGGCTCCAGATGGGAGTGGCTTATCTCAACGAGGAGCTGGGCATGCCGGTTCGGATCAGCACGGGCGAGGGCGGATGTCCGCCCCGACTCCTGCGGTCCCGGTTTCTCCAGTATGTGATCCTCCAGATCGCCTCCGGATATTTCGGCTGGGATGAGATCATCCACGCCATCCCCGAAATGAAGGTGGACCCGTGCGCCATTGAAATCAAATACGGCCAGGGCGCCAAGCCCGGCGACGGGGGTCTGCTCATGTGGCACAAAGTCAACCGGCTCATTGCCGCCATCCGGGGGGTCCCGCCGGGAGTGAGTCTGCCCAGCCCGCCCACTCACCAGACCCAGTATTCCATCGAGGAATCCGTGGCCAAGATGATCCAGTCCATGTACATGGCCTGGGGGTTCCGGGTGCCGGTCTATCCCAAGATATCGGCTTCATCCACGGCCCTGGCGGTACTCAACAACCTGACCCGGAATCCCTATGCCGCGGGGCTTGCCATTGACGGCGAGGACGGCGGCACGGGCGCCGCCTACAACGTGTCCATGGACCATATGGGCCATCCCATTGCCAGCTCCCTGAGGGACTGCTATCTCAACCTGGTTTCCGTGGGTCAGCAGAACGAGATCCCGCTGTTTGCCGGGGGCGGCATCGGCAAAAACGGCAACCTGGCCGCCAATGCCGCGGCCCTGATCATGCTGGGCGCCAGCGGAGTCCAGGTGGGCAAATACATCATGCAGGCCGCGGCCGGGTGTCTGGGTTCGGAAACCGCGCGGTGCAACATCTGCAACATCGGCCTGTGCCCCAAGGGCATCACGTCCCAGGACCCGCGCCTGTACCGGCGGCTCGATCCGGAGGATGTGGCCCGGCGGATCGTGGACGTCTACGTGGCCTTTGACACCGAACTGCGCAAAATCGTCGCGCCCCTGGGCCGGTCCACGGCCCTTCCCATCGGCATGTCCGACGCCCTGGGCATCAATGACGCGGCCGTGGCCGAGCGGCTGAAAATCAAGTATGTGGTGTAAGTCAGACGGAGCAGAATATGGCTGAAAATAACTATTATCAGATCCCTGGAGTTGAAAACGGCATCCGTCTCGAATCCAGGGTCTTAGAGGAAAAAATTCAAACGGCGGTGGCGGCCGGCCATCGCCGGATACAGGTGGATGCGTACGGCCAGCACGGCATCGGCGGCCGGCTCTGGCGGGCCGGAACAGATGACGTCGTTGTCCGGGTGACGGGCCATTCCGGCCAGCGGTTGGGATCCATGGGTTTTCCCAACACCCGCATTGACGTCATGGGCCCGGCTTCGGATGACGTGGGCTGGCTCAATGCCGGAGCCGACATCATCGTGCGCGGCAACGCGGGCAACGGCGCGGCCAATGCCATGTCCCAGGGAAAAATTTATGTAGGGGGCAATATCGGGGCCCGGGGCATGACCATGACCAAGCAGAATCCCCGGTTTGACCCGCCCGAATTATGGGTCCTGGGATCGGTGGGCGATTATTTCGGCGAATTCATGGCCGGCGGCGTGGCCGTGATCTGCGGCATCGATCCCCAGACCCCGGAAAATATTCTTGGATACCGGCCCCTGGTGGGCATGGTGGGAGGCCGGATTTTCTTCCGCGGCTCCCATGACGGCTACAGCAAGATCGACGCCCGCATGACGCCCATCTCCGATGACGACTGGACGTGGCTGGATGCCGGATTGAAAAAATTTCTGGCGGCCGTGGACCACTCCGACCGGTACCCGGAAGTGGCCGACCGGGACCGGTGGCAGATGATCACAGCCCGGGGGCCCAAGGACAAGGTCATCCGGAAGATCCGGTCCATGACCGAATTCCACACGGATGTCTGGAACCGGGAACTGGGGCGAGGCGGCCTGGTGGGCGACCTGATCCAAGCCGAAACAACAACAATTCCCCTGATCACCACCGGGGACCTGCGGCGCTACGTGCCGGTGTGGGCCGACCGCAAATACCGGGCCCCTTGTGAAAATGCCTGTCCTACGGGGATTCCCGTGCATGACCGGTGGCGGATGATCCGCGAGGGACGCCTGAACGAAGCCGTGGATATGGCCCTGGCCTATACTCCGTTTCCGGCCACGGTCTGCGGCTATCTCTGCCCGAACCTCTGCATGAGCGCCTGCACCCGTCAGGACGCCATGATGCCCTCGGTGGACATCACTCGCTTGGGAAAGGCTAGCGTAAAGGCCAAAACCCCGACACCGAAGGCATCCACGGGAAAAACCGTGGCCGTGGTGGGCGGCGGTCCGGCCGGGGTTTCGGTGGCCTGGCAGCTCCGGCTCCGGGGCCATGAGGTGACGGTGTTTGACCGTTCCGAACAGATCGGCGGCAAAATCATCTCCGTGATCCCGGAAGCCCGCATTCCCAAAGACGTGGTGGCCGCGGAACTCGAACGGGTCCGCGGCCTGATCCCCCACGTGCATCTTCAGCAGGCCCTGACCAGAGACGATGTGATCCGTCTTAAAACCGATTTTGACGCCGTGGTGATCGCCACGGGCGCCCAGAAGCCCAAAACCATCCCGGTTCCGGGGGGCGAAAAGCTGATCCCGGCCTTTGAATTCCTGCGCCGGGCCAAAGCCGACAGCATTGATCCCGGAAAATCCGTGGTGATTATCGGCGCCGGCAACGTGGGCTGCGACGTGGCCGTGGAGGCGCGCCGCCTGGGGGCGGAATCGATTCTGCTCATTGATGTGCAAAAACCCGCCGCCTTCGGAAAGGAAAAGGCCCACGCCGAAGCCGCAGGGGCTGAGTTCCGGTGGCCATGCCGGACCAAAGAAATCGCCGATGAAGGCGTGGTGCTTGCCACCGGAGAGGTGCTGCCCGCCGACACCGCGGTGATCGCCATCGGCGACATGCCGGAACTTGATTTTCTTCCCGATACCGTAAAAACTCACGACGGGTTCGTGACGGTCAACGCCTATTTTCAAACCACGGACCCGGCCATTTTCGCCATCGGCGACATGGTCCGGCCCGGCCTGTTGACCGACGCCATCGGCGCGGGCCGCAAGGCCGCGGCGGTCATTGCCGGCATGCTCGAGGGCAAAACCCCGGCGGAAGCCGTCATTCTGGAAGAATCCCAACCCGGCCAGGACCGGATATCGGAATACGGCGGAGTGCACGCGGCTGCGTTCGATGACCGGCCGGTGATGGACAAGGGTCGGGTCAAGCTGGAATATTTCGATCCCCGCGTCACCGAATTTCATGATGTGGATGAATGCGGCGCGGAATGCGCGTCCTGCGGCGCGTGCCGGGACTGCGGCATCTGCGTGGAAATCTGCCCCCAGGCGGCCATCTCCCGAAGAGAACTGTTGACCGGCGGTTATGAATATGTCGTGAATGCGACCCGCTGCATCGGCTGCGGATTCTGCGTGGGGGCGTGCCCCTGCGGCGTCTGGGATCTGACGGCAAACGAACCCCTGGCAGAATAACAGAAAGATAAAAGAAAGCCATATGTTATGAAAGCATTGTTAGCGCTGGAAGACGGTCGGAGTTTCCAATGCCGCAGTTTCACCGGCCCCGGCGAGGCCGGCGGCGAGGTCGTGTTCAATACCTCCATGAGCGGCTACCAGGAAATCCTCACTGACCCGTCCTACCGGGGCCAGATGGTGACGATGACCTATCCGCTCATCGGAAACTACGGGACCAATCCCGAGGACGTGGAATCGGCCCGGATTCAGGCCTCGGCCTTTATCTTACGGGAATATCAGCCCTATCCGAACAATTTCCGGTCCACAGCCACCCTGGAAGAGTATCTGGCAGCCCAAAATGTGATGGGCATCCACGGCCTCGACACCCGGGCACTGACCCGTCATATCCGCACCGCCGGCGCCATGCGGGCCATGATTTCCACCACCGACCTGGACCCGGCTTCTCTGGTTGCCCGGGCCGGGCAGTTGCCGAAAATGGAAGGACTGGATCTTGCCAGCACGGTTTCTTCGGATCATGCCTATTGCTGGAAAAACGGCCGGGTCGGGCCGAGACAAGACTGGGACGCGGTTCCATCTGTTTCAGCAAAGGCTGATTCCGGGAAACGATTCCGGGTGGTCGCCTTTGATTTCGGAATCAAATACAATATATTAAGATGCTTGGAACTTGCCGGCTGCAACGTGCTGGCGGTACCGGCATCCACGTCGGCGGAGACGGTCAAAGCCCTGGCGCCGGACGGCATTTTTCTGTCCAACGGCCCGGGTGATCCCGAACCCCTGGCCTATGCCGTGGACACCATCCGAGAACTTCTGGAGTTTCGGCCCATGTTCGGCATCTGTCTGGGAATCCAGCTTCTGGGACTGGCCCTGGGCGGCAAAACCTACAAACTCAAATTCGGACACCGCGGCGCCAACCAGCCGGTGAAAAACCTGCTCACGGGCCGGGTGGAGATCACCTCCCAGAATCACGGATTTGTCGTGGATCCGGGCACCTTAAATCCCCATGAGGTCGAAATCACCCATATCAATCTCAACGACCAGACCTTAGAGGGATTCCGTCATCGCAAGCTTCCGGTCTTTGC
>CAZRES010000154.1:0-6064 GCA_964598885.1 uncultured Desulfobacteraceae bacterium
ATCATGGCGACGGCACCCAGGACATCTACTGGCATGATCCCGATACCCTGTTCATTTCCCTTCACCAGGACGGCCGGACCCTTTATCCCGGTTCCGGATTTACCGATGAGATAGGCGGTCCCACCGCCGCGGGCACTACATTGAACATTCCCCTGCCGCCGCATACTTCCGAAGAAGGCTTTCTGTACGTCATCCGGGAGGTGGTGCAGCCGATCCTCGATGAATTCAAGCCGGATCTGATCATCAATTCCGCCGGCCAGGACAACCATTTCACCGATCCTCTCACCAACATGCATTTCTCTGCTCAGGGATATGCGGATCTGACCCGGATCTTAAAGCCCGATATCGCCGTGCTCGAAGGAGGCTATTCCATTGAAGGCGCCCTGCCGTACGTCAACCTCGGCATCATTCTGGCCATGGCCGGCGTGGACTACAGTCACGTCCGGGAACCGGGATATGACCTGGAAAAACTCCGCCAGTCGCCCCAGATCAGCCGGATCATAGAAGAATCAGGCAAAACGGTGTTGCAGAACTGGCGCCAGCGGGAAGCCATCCGACAACATATGAAAGGGGGCAATAAATTCGCCGAACGGCGGCGCAGCATCTTCTATGACACCGACGGACTGCACGAAACACAGGCCGAGACGCTGCGCATCTGCGAGGAGTGCAACGGAGCTCTCAAAATCGCTTCCCGGTGCGACTCCGGTTATCAGGCCATGGCCGTCCATATTCCCCGAAAAGCCTGCAAAAACTGCCGGGAGCTCGGTTTTACGTGGTATGAATCCGCTGATGCCCGCAGTTATGATTTCATCTTTTTGCAGAATCGAGTGGACGACAGCTACGTGGAGCGGAAACGGCGATAACGGAAGCCGCTTTCATTCAAACAATCCATGACCACCTTCAGACAATCGCAAATCGCCCGAAACCTGAAGCTCAGGGCGGAAATTATTAAGACTGTCCGTGATTTCTTTCACGAACGAAACTTCCTCGAGGTCGACACCCCACTGCGCATTCCCGCGCCCGCAGCCGAACCCCATATCCAGGCCGTTGCCGCTGACGGCTGGTATCTCCAGACCTCGCCGGAACTCTGCATGAAACGACTGCTGTCCGCCGGATACCCGAAAATTTTCCAAATCTGCAAGTGTTTTCGCGCAAACGAGCGGGGCCGGCGGCACCTGGAGGAATTTACCCTGCTGGAATGGTATGCGGCCGGCATCACCTACATGGAGCTGATGAAGCAGACCGGGGAACTGGTTGATTTCATCCGGCAGCAGATGAGCATGGACGGCGTCATCCCCTACCAGGGCCATCAGATCCGTCTGGCCCCGCCCTGGCCGAAAATCACCGTGGCAGACGCCTTTGAACACTACGGGTCCATGGATATGCACACAGCCCTCGCCGCTGACCGGTTCGAGGAAGTCCTGGCCTTTGACATCGAACCCCACCTCGGCATTGACCGACCGGTCTTTCTCCATGACTATCCCGCGGCTTTCAATACGCTTGCGGCCCCGATCCCCGGCCGATCCGACCTGTCCCAGAGGTTCGAACTCTATATCGGCGGTGTGGAAGTCTGCAATGGGTTTACGGAACTTACCAACGCGGAAGAACAGCGGCGCCGATTCCTGCAGGAACATGAAAATCGCCTGAAAACCGGCCAATCCGTCTATCCGCTTCCCGAACCGTTTCTCCGGGACCTTGCCTTTATGCCTGTGGCGGCGGGAAACGCCATGGGCATCGACCGCCTGGTCATGATCTTGTGCGATACCGCACGCATCGACGATGTTACGGCATTTACGCCCGAGGAGTTGTAATCTCCGCTTTATTCAGGCAATATCAAATCCTCTTATTCTGTGGTTATGCTTTTTTGCTCCAACCGGCCCCAAATCACCTCAAAAATCGTTGTTCGATTCATTTCCTTCCAGTACTGGATGGACAGTTTTCGCACGTGAGCAAAGTAGGCGGAATTTAACCCGCCGAACCGGTCCACGGCCGCGGCGATATCGGTTTTGATCCGGGACACGTATTCGGATTTAAGGGTCAGCTTCAGGGTGCGGTTCCGGTAAATGAACCGGGCTGCAGGTCGGGCTTCTTCTTCCACCTTGATGGTGCCTCGGCCGAGGCTGGCGCCTGTGGAGACCTGAAGACCGTCATTAACGCAGCTCAATGGCGGCCTGGAACCGGCGTAAGAAACCACTTCAAGAGCGTCAAACGGCGCTTCCAGCAGCTCCCGGGCATAAATTCCCATTTTCGCGCCAACCAGGGAATAGATGCCCAGGTGGCGGTGCAGTTCATTGGTGAGCAGACAGGCTTTCCATTCCTCATAACCGTGAGCCGCGATAATATCGGCCACATGCGGGGCCACATCCTCTTTAAACAGAGCCGGGGCCGTGGGAAATTCCGCCAGCACCACGCTTTCCCGGGTTTCCACGTGAAAATCAGCCGGATGGCCCAGCAGTTTGAACCATGCGTTTTTAATGGGTTCGGCATCCACATCCACCAGCCGCATGACCCCGGAAAACCCCGGGTCCGGAAGGAATTTGAAATTCTGGGGCCGGTTCATGTAAATCACCGCCATCTCATCCCAGACCTTCATGTGGCCGGAGGCGATTTTTTCCTGGATATCGGCGGTGTCATGGATGGCGCACAGCAGACGAGCCGCGGCGGTTTCCTTCTGACAAAGGGTTTCATACATGGTTTTGTCAAACACAATGCGTTGTTCATCGGCCATATTGACGGCATAAATCGATATGCCCGCCTGAAAAACCGTTTCCGCCGACTCCGGGGCACGGGAAGTGTTCCAGCTTTCATCGGCTTTTTCCGGTGATGTTCCCGCGTACACCACCCGACCGATCTTCGATTTAAAAGAGGGATCGTTTTTTAAGACATCGGCAAGACTGGTCAACGGACCGAGACAGAGATAGATGACGCTTTTTTTATCCGCATCTTCAAGAACCGCGGCAATAGCTTCCACCGCGCCCGGCAGGGATCCCGCCGGCGCGTCTTTTAACGCTGTCGTGTCCGGCCAGGTCAGGTTTTTACTGGTTTTCCGGAATGGCGGAGGCTCCAGACCCAGGTCCCGGCCGACAGCCACGGGGATGTCGCTTCGACCGAAGGCCGACAAAAGACGAGCCATATTGGCGGCCCCGGTTTCCGGAGCCACCGCGCCGTCGGATACGGCAATGAGACGGATATCGGTCATGCCGGAATTGAGCAGCATGGCAACGGCCCGGATATCATCGGCGGCCCCGTCCGTATCGACAATCACCGGAATATGAACGTCATGGGCCCATGCGGCGCCGGCCCAGACGAACAGCAGAAGCAGCGAAAGGGCCTGCAGGAATTTTTTTATGGGATTTTGTCTTGGCTTCATTCAGCTTTCTCCTTTGTTTATTGATCAAAACATCAGGGAAATCCCCGCCATGCCGTTGATGCCGGCCATGGGATAGCCGGGAAGATATTCATATTCCGTGTCGGTGATGTTTTCACCGGCTACAAACACCGTGCCGGACAGTCCCTTTTGCGCCAGAGCAAAATCATAGCTGAGCTTGCCGTTTAGGATAAAATAGCCGTCCACCGTGCTGTCGTTTTCCGCTCCGGCGCGTCGGAGCATGGGACTGACGTTCATTTTGTCGAGATACTGACCGTCCAGATTCAGGGTAAAGGCGTTTAAAAACCGCCAGTTGACGCCCGCGCTCAGGGTGGTTTCCGGCGCGTAAGGAAGATCTTCCGGATCGCTTTTCAAAAACGTGGCGCCCAAAAACAGGGAAAGATCGGCCCTCGGCGATACCCGCAGGGCCGCTTCCACGCCCTTGGTGACGTAAGTTTCAACATTTTCATATGCCGGCGGCGGAGGCGGCGGCGGAACCACTACATAACGGTCTTTGCCGTTATTGTAAAACCAGGTGAGATCCACAGCAGCAAGGCTGCCGAACAGATACGAAACACCGGTTTCATAATGATCCACGATTTCCGGATCCAGATCCTTCCAGGAATCGCCCAGGAAAGGAAGCACTTTTTCCGAAAACACCGCCACATCCAGACCGGGATAAATCACTCCCCGACTGTATCCCGCATGCCAGGAAAACGCACCGTATTTTGCCATAAGGCCGGCGTGGGGCGCCCACTCGGCGTCAAAATCGCTGTGATCGTAATACCGGGCTCCTGCTGATGGCGTTACCAGAAAGCCGGTATCATCCCCTATGGTCTGGCTGACAGCCCCATACGGAGAAAATATCGTGAAATCATTTCCTTCCCAGCGATCGACAGTGCCGTCGGTAAAATGTTTGTCATAATCGCCTTCGGTATACTCCCAGTCCAAACCGGCCAGAAGTTCCCCGCCGGTCCATGGCCGGAAGGCTTCCCGGGCCTTTATACCGTAATAAATAAAATCATTATATAAATTTTCACGGACATTTTCCATTGAGGTGGGTTGATCCAGCCAGTCACCTTCCCCGGTGTTATGGTATACCTTGATAAAGCCGTCGGCAAATCCGTAATTGTTCGAAAGGGTGGCGGCGGCCAATGCGGCCCGGGTTTCATATGTTCCTTTTCGCTCCGCCGGGTCCGCGCCCTCAACGCCGGGATCATCGGCGGTGTTATCCGTATACAGACCGAAAAACCGGATATCCCATCCATCCGAGAGCTGGTAGCCGATATTGCCATAAAAATTGCCGGTCCGGCCGTTGGCATGGTCCCGATGGCCGTCGGATTGACGGAAGCCTCCGCCAATCGCGTAATGCTGGGTGCCGGTTTTTCCGATGGCTTCCATCTTGCCGACAAACGTATCATAGCTCCCACCGGCCATTTGGATCCGCGATTGGCTCCCCGGGGTCGTTTTTTGCACGGGAATAATGTTGACGATGCCTGCGGCGTTTCCGAAATGCTGGGGCTGGGGACTTTTATAGACTTCCACGGCCCCGGCCGGATCAATGGCCAGCAAATCGAGCAGCGGATGGTTCCATACGCTCATGTACATGGGAACACCATCCACATAAGTCTTGATTTCCGCGCCGGGCCGGCTCGATCCCATGCCCCGGATAAATACGCCGCCCCCTTCTCCCCCTCCGAAAGCGCCCACGGAATTGAAACGGGAAATGTTGACTCCCGGGGTCTTGCGCAGGGCCGTGCTGACATCCTGGGCATTTAAGTCCTCGATCTGCTCCCGGCTGACCACGGTTTTCTGGCCCGCATACTTGTCTGTGACATTGCCTTGGATGATCGGCGAGGCCATCACCCGGATTTCTTCGAGTTGTACGGTTTCCTGACAGGTATCGGCGTCATCGGCGGCCGATGCGGCTCCGGACCATAACAGCAGCATGGCTCCGACAACCAAACCCAATAGCATGTTCGTTGACTTCATCTGCTCTCCTTTCTCCGAGAAAAATAAGCGATAAAAAATGATGGACCGCAAAAACAAAAAAGCCATGACGGTCCCGATCCATCGGTTCAGGGCCTTCATGGCTTTTATTATGCGTTAACTGTATTGCTTATAATCAGACAGAAACGACCGGCGACCGCGCAATTTCCTATCGCGCATGGGATCCCCGGCTTTTTTTTCTCGTAACTGTTTTAATGCGCTTTTGTCAATAAAAGAATCTATTCAATTATTTTTTATCCTATTGAAAATTTCAATCTAGTATTTCAAATAATATAGAAATTATCAATTTGACATATCGAAATATACCGATTAATGGATATATCTTAAAATATGACTGTGGGATTATATCCGATTGAATATAATAACAGTAAGTTGGATAGCTGATCCGCACTAGCGGGAATTTTTTGAAATCCAGATAGGAGAAAACCAGAGGCATTGCCGTCCGCGTGACGGGAAAGGTGGAAAAACAGATGAAAAATCTATTTGCGACCCGATGGGGTATCATCGGTGTGGGCGCGTTTATCGGCATTATCGCCGCGCTGCTCCAGAAATGGGGGAATCCCGGCAACATGGGCATCTGTGTGGCCTGCTTTGTCAGAGACATCACCGGTGCGCTCGGCCTCCACCGGGCTGCCGTGGTGCAGTACCTGCGGCCGGAAATCATCGGTTTTGTTCTGGGCTCCCTGG
>CAZRES010000155.1:0-6042 GCA_964598885.1 uncultured Desulfobacteraceae bacterium
GAACTGGTTCCCGGCGACATCGTGATCCTCGGCTCCGGGGACCGGGTCCCGGCGGATATGCGGATCATCTACTCCCGCAATGCACAGGTTGACGAAGCCCTGCTCACCGGAGAATCCGAACCGGTCGACAAGCGGGTCGATCCCGTTGATGAGGATGCACCCATCGGCGACCGCGAGAACATGGTCTTTTCCGGCACGGTCCTGACCAGCGGCCAGTTGCGCGGGGTGGTGACCGCCACGGGAGAGCATGCCGAGATCGGACGCATCAGCGAAATGGTCTCCCGGGTCGAAGATATCACGACTCCACTGGTTCGCAAAATGAACCGTTTCGGCCGGGGGTTGTCTGTTTTCATTATCCTCCTGAGCGCCATTATTTTTGTTATCGGATATTTTTTACGCGGTTTCGACTTTTCGGAGATGGTGCTGGCGGTGGTCAGCCTGGCGGTAGCGGCCATTCCACAAGGTCTGCCGGCCATCATGACCGTTACCCTGGCGCTGGGCGTGCAGCGAATGGCCCGACGAAACGCCATCATACGCCGGCTGCCGGCGGTGGAAACCCTCGGCTCGGTTACCGTCATCTGCACGGACAAGACCGGCACACTGACGCGAAACGAAATGACCGTGGTCAAAATTGCCGCCGCCGATGGCATGTATTCGGTCAGCGGCACCGGGTACAAACCCGAAGGCGAAATCACCGACGATGGAGACGATAACAACAAGATATCACTGGAAGAGCATCCCTGGATTACCGAACTGGCCCGGACCGGACTTCTGGCCAGCGAAGCCCGACTGCGAAAGGATAACGGCAGCTGGATAATTGACGGCATGCCGACGGAGGGGAGCATCGTCGTTCTGGCCCGGAAGGCCGGCATGACCCGCACGGACGAGCAGGAAAAGCGCCCCAGACTCGACGTGCTCCCCTTCGAATCCGAACGCCGATTCATGGCCACGTTGAACAAGGATCCGGATGCCGGGCCCATCCTCTGTGTCAAAGGCGCTCCTGAGCGCGTTCTGAACATGTGCTCCCAGCAACGGACGGGACATGACGTCGCGCCGATTGAACGGAATGCCTGGCTTGAAAGGCAGGAAAAACTTGCCGGCACGGGACACCGGGTGCTGGCTCTGGCAACCCGGCCCATGAATGGGGTCGAATCGATCCAGGAAGACGACATTGAGGATCTGACCTTGCTCGGGCTTGTGGGCATTATCGATCCCCCCCGCGAGGAAGCCGTCGATGCCATTAAAAAATGCCAGGACGCGGGCATCCGCGTCAAAATGGTTACCGGCGACCACGCGCTCACGGCCGGCAGCATCGGAAAGTCCATGGGAATCGGCGACGGTGAACACGTGCTCACCGGAAGGGATCTGGAAAACATGGACCAGGAAGAAATGGTGCGTCAGGTGAATCAATATGACGTCTTTGCCCGGTCGAGTCCGGAGCATAAGCTGCACATGATCCAAGCCTTGCAGTCAAAGGCGCAGATCGTGGCCATGACCGGAGACGGCGTTAATGACGCGCCGGCGCTCAAACGCGCTGATGTCGGCGTATCCATGGGGATCAAGGGATCGGAAGCGGCCAAGGAAGCTTCCGAGATGGTGCTCGCCGACGACAATTTCGCCACCATCGAGCGGGCGGTCGAAGAGGGCCGAACCATCTACGACAACCTGGTCAAAGTAATTCTTTTCGTCCTTCCCACCAACGGCGCCGAAGCGCTCATGATCATCAGCGCGGTGGTCATCCTTTTTGAAGTCATGCCCATCACGCCTTTGCAGATCCTGTGGGTCAACATGGTCACCGCGGTGACTCTGGCCGTTTCCCTGGCCTTTGAGCCGCCCCAGAAATGGATCATGCAGCGTCCGCCCCGGCCGCCGGACGAACCGATCATTTCGCTTTACCTGTTCTGGCGGATCCTATTCGTGGCGGTGCTTATCGCCTCGGCGTCCATCATGCTGTTCAATTATATGCGGGCCGGCGGGGCGAGCCTTGCTGTTGCCCGGACCGTGGCAGTCAACACTCTGGTGGCCGGACAACTTTTTTATCTGTTCAACAGCCGCTTTATCGAACGGTCTTCCTTGAGCTTAAATCGACTTCTGATCAATAAAAAAGCCCTTATTTCGGTCGTCGTCCTTCTGGTCCTGCAGGCGGCCTTTGCCCACCTGAGCCCCATGCAGGAGTTGTTCGGTACGGCGTCGATTTCCCTTGCGGAATGGGGCTTGAGCATTGCCGCCGGACTCGCCGTTTTTCTGCTCGTCGAAATAGAAAAAGGGATCAAACGGCGCCTTCGGCCCTCTACCTCCCGGTCGGAAGAATAAGCCGGCTGGCCCACTTTATGTTCCGGAGTACGTCCGGCAATCGCGGCGGAACGTGTTTTTTTACGGTAACAGGCGGATATGATATATGAACAGAATAGATTGTAAAAATGCCGTTGGTACAAACCAAATTTGAGATTCCACAATGCTTCTGACTATCGATATCGGCGGGACGCATACCCGATGCGCCGTATTTAAAAATCATGCCAAGAGCACCTATGCCTCTTACAAGGTTTATCAGAGCCAGGCCTATCCCGATCTGGAGACGATAATTCAAAATTACCTAAAAGATAGTAAAGAACCCATTGCTCATGCGGTAATCGGGGTGCCCGGACCTGTTGGAGACGGTCAGGGGACGGCCACCAATCTCTCCTGGGTCATACAGGAAAAAAAACTTAAAAAAAATTTTTCCTTCCGCTCTGTTGCGCTGCTCAATGACCTGGAAGCTCTGGGGCATGCCGTCGGTATTCTAAAAGATGAAGAACTCGCCGTCATTCATGCCGGGAAAGCCGGTAAAACCGCAAACAAGGTCCTGGTCGGGCCCGGCACGGGCCTGGGCGAAGCATTTCTGACCCGGCATAACGGAATCAACCAGGTCCATTCTTCCGAAGGGGGACACACGGACTTTGCCCCCACCAGTGCATTGGAAATCCGGCTGCTGTCCCATCTGATGGCCAGATATGATCATGTCAGCTATGAGCGCGTCTGCTCCGGTCCCGGAATATCCAATGTTTATCAATTCCTGAAAGAAAGCGGAGAATGCAAAGAGCCGGAATGGCTGGCGGAAAAAATTCGCAGCGCGGGTGATCCCACACCCCTGATAATGCATTATGCGAAATCAGATCAGCCGGAACCCATCTGCCGCCGCAGCATTGAAATTTTCATCTCGGTTCTGGCGGCCGAATGCGGGAACCTGGCCTTGAAATTCAATGCCTTGGGGGGCGTTTATATCGGGGGAGGAATTGCGCCCCGTATCCTTGATTTTCTCCGAACCGAGTTTTTCCAAAAATCTTTTCTCCATAAAGGTCGTTTTGCAGGATATTTGTCGGACATATCCGTAAGGGTGATCGATAAACCCGATGCGGCGCTTTATGGTATGGCGGATTTCGCGGCAACCCACCTGAACTGGAAATCATAGTTTTTTGCTGATGTCGATCTTGACTTCCATGCCGGCATTCCCGCGAAGCACCGCCAGCATCACGGTAAGGTATTCCTTTAAGTGACGGGTCAGAAGATAATTTTCCAGCACAAAATTCCGGGCGGTTTTCCCGATTTGCATGAGATGCTCCCGGTCGTTTAAGAGATAACGGATGCGCAGAGCAGCGCCCTCGGGTGTGTTGACCAGAAACCCGGTATGGTGATCCACAACCTGAATGCGAATGCCGCCCACATTGCCGCCGATAATGGGTTTTTCTTTCCACATGGCTTCGGTCACGGTTAAACCGAATCCCTCCTTGAGGGATTTCTGCAACACAATGTCGGAAATACGCTGGATGCCGTTGATGATCCGATGGGCATCCGGCGGCAGAAGCAGAATATGAATGTCCGGATCATCAGCGGCGGCCTTTTGCACTTCCTCGAGCACCTCAGCTCCCTCCGGATCATCGGTAGCAGCGCCGCCGGCAAGAATCAACTGCAAGGGAGGACCGAACGAACGGACCATTCGATACGCCTGGATCACGCCCACCGGGTCTTTAAACCGGTCAAATCGCGAAATCTGGCTGATCACCGGACGGTCCGGATCAATATCATATTGGTGGTACAGATCGTTGAGTTCCGAAGTTTCCAACTGGATGTTTTTTTCGCTCAACGGATCAATGCTTGGCGGAATGATGTATAATGGATGGTTTTGCGGTTGCGCAAAGGCGGGCAGAGAATAGATGCTGGCATCGTATCCATCGAGAAATCGGGACAGATATCGCCATGTGGCCCGGAACGGCCGACTGACATCGATATGACACCGCCAGATCCATTTGGCCCGCTGATTCTCGCACAGCTCGCGCAACATGGCCGGCTGGGGATCGTGTATGAAAACAATATCCGCATTGTTCAACTCATTTTGGAGACGTTCATAATTTTTTGCATTGATCTTTTCATAATGGCTCAGCAATGCATCCGAGATGGGTTCCCGGTTGCCCTGAAGACCATTATGCATTTTTTTCGTACATTGAAAGTAATCCGCATCCCCGGTGACCACCTCCCAATCGGCATTCAGGCCCAGATCCTGCTTAAGCGGAATCAGGCGCTGGAGTATTTCCGCAACTCCCCCGCCTTCCCGGGTTGAATTGATATGCAGAACCTTGACCCCCTGAAGCGGTTCAGCAAGCTGGCAGAGATGCTCGATGACGTCTTCGCCGACAACGGGAGTATACTGATTCAGCAAACCGCTCATACAACCTCCTCATTTTTCAGAAATTCTTCCGTCGTGTGTCGCAGTGCCTTGCGCAGATCCATCAGTGTGGCAAAAAACGGGTCAATGGCGGCGATTTTGTCGCCGAGCTGATCATACGGCGCGCCCCAGGCCTTTAACCATTCGCTGAAATCATTCAATCCGGATCGGGTCCGCCGTCTGGCGTCAATTAAATGATAAAAAACACTTTCAAAGGTCATCCGGGGGACAACGGATGCCAGTTCCCGGGGATGCTGTATCCGCAGATGCGTATCAAAAACAACGATCTGGGAGCGCTGGAAATAGAACGGATATTCCGCTTCCTTTGGAACGGCAAAATAATTTTCCTCCATCCGGTCCTCAACGATCGCAATGACCCGATGTCGGACTTCTTCCAGAGATTCAAAGTCCGCGGGGTTGATGATGGAAAGACGTTCCGCGAGAATTCTGTCATGAAGGGAATGGTACGCCCATGCTCCAAAATCATTGGGATATTCCGGATCCAGGAAATGCGGTCGCAGCAATCCTGCCCAGAAATGAAAATACATCAGATCCGGATTGGCCATTCGATTCAATCGGTCCAACAACTCCCGAAGATTATGTGCTTTTTCCCCGGTTGCAATAACCACAAGAGCGCAGTCGGTGACGGCAAACGGTTCATTCATAATCATCATCTCCTGTAATTCACACCTATTTGTTATTTACGCTTTCGCTCCGTGAGGATCTTGTTCCGTGGAATCATTCCCTTGAAGGCATTCCGATCTATCGGTGTGAAATCGAACCTCCGAATCCGGATAAAGCGTATGAATTTTGTCCTGAAAACCAATTTGAAAGGATTCTTCCGATGCATGCAGCGTTTTGATGGAAACAAACTTCTGTGAAATATCGACTTTCAGAAAAAGACCGCGGAACCGTATTTTTACACACAGACGATCCAGTTCGCAGGGCAGACAAGGATTAATCCACAACACACCGTCCCGGATATCCAATCCGCTGTATCCCCGCTGCAGCTGATCCAGCGTGCCGGCCATGGCTCCGAGATGAATCCCTTCCGGGGTGGTTCCGCCCTGAATATCCGCGACATCACTCTGAAGCGCGGATAAAAACATTTTCCAGGATCCGGTGCGATTCCCCCGGGCCAATACCCATCCGTGAACGACCCGGCTTAATGTGGATCCATGCGACGTGCGTTTCAAGTAATAGTCAATATTTTTGGGAATCGTGTCGTGATCAAACGGATAGCCGAGATCATGAAAAATTTCGGAGAGTTCTTCCGCAGACATCAGATAAAACAACATCAGGACGTCCGCCTGCTTTGATGCCTTATAATTATTCGGCGAATC
>CAZRES010000156.1:0-5965 GCA_964598885.1 uncultured Desulfobacteraceae bacterium
TTCGGGAAGTTTCCTTTACACGTTCCTCCGCATCCCAACGGGCAGGAAAAACAGAAATATTTTGATGTCTCACTTTCAAGAATGGTATCCGGGTTGATGGCGTTTGATTTGTCTTTTGCAAAATCACGATTGGATCCTGCCCAGTTTTTGATGGGTGCATCGCCAAGTTCAGTAGAATATTGATTGAGAGCGACTGTCCCCCATTTTTTGAGCATGATTTTCCAAAGCATGCCATCCATTGCAGTCTGAAATGGCAAAAACCTCAGAATTGCCGCCAGTATCCGTAATCCTTTGCCGGATAAAAACCAGGGTTGAAATTGTACCCATTTCCTGCATTTCTGGGATAGTTTTTTAATTTCTTCTTTGTCTTTCGCCTCAATGCGGTTGCTGCCATCCAGGACGACTGCTTTTAATTTCTTTGACCCCATGACGGCGCCAAGCCCGGATCTTGCCGCCATGCGGCCAAGATCATTGCTGATACCGGATATCAGGGAAAGTTTTTCACCGGCCGGCCCGATACAGGCAACTTTTGGTTTTCGTTTCTCTTTTAGCGTTTTAATCAGCTGTTCTTCTGTTTCAATGGCATCTTTTCCCCATAATGAAGATGCATCTCGAAGCTCCGGTCCTGAATCTCCAATGTATAAATATACCGGTTTTTCACTGATGCCTTTAAAAAATATACCGTCATATCCGCAACGCTTTATGGCAGGGGAAAAGTTGCCGCCGCAGTTTGCCTCTCCATAGCCTTTGGTTAACGGGGACTTGCCCACGGCCATCCATCGGCCGGTAAACAAGCTGCCCGTGCCCGTTAACAGCCCGGAAACAAATCCCAATATATTATCCGGCCCTAAAGGATCAGCATTTACCGGAATATTGTTATACAGGATAAAGCCTCCCAGACCCGACCCGGACAAAAATTTTTCGTATACGGAATCCGGGATCTGCTGATCTTCAAATCTTCCATCGGTCAGGTTGACCATTAAAACTCGACCCATATAAGCTTTTGACATCGTGTCTCCTTCAAAGGCGTCAATTTGCCTCAAAATTTATCATTTAAGTAAAAACGTCATCCAGATGAGCATAATAAACTATGCTTATCAATTATAAATTTCCCTCAAAACCCGTTTGAGGATTTTGCCAGTGGGCGTCCGGGGGATTTCTTCGGCAAAGGCCACTTGTCTGGGGGTCTTGAACCGGGCCAAACGGCCTTTGCACCAATCGATGATTTCCTCCTGGGTGACGTTTTCCCCTTTCTTGATTACTACCACGGCCTTGACCGTTTCTCCCCATTTTTCATCCGAAGTGCCGATAACGCCCACATCCGCTATACCGGGATGGTTAAGAAGGCAATCTTCCACCTCAGCCGGGTAGATGTTTTCTCCGCCTGAGATGATCATGTCCTTTTTCCGGTCAAGGATGTATAGAAAGCCGTCTTCATCCAGTTTTGCGATATCTCCGGAATAGAGCCAACCGTTTTTTATCGTATCAGACGTTGCAGATGGATTATTCCAGTAGCCTTTCATAAGATGAGTGGTTCGGATCAGTACTTCCCCGATTTCTCCCACCGGAACATCGCGGTTGTTTTCATCAACCACCCGGACGTCTGTATGGAAAAAAGGAAGCCCGCAGGAGCCTGCTTTTTTTATGGCGTGGGCGCCGTCAATGACGGTGGCCGGCCCAGTGCATTCCGTCATGCCATAAAGTTGCCGGACCTCCATTCCTTTTTCCGCAAATGCCTTGATCAGCGCAACCGGTACGGGGGCGGCATAAACCAGGGCCATCTTGATTTGCCGCCAGTCAAAGGAGTTAAATTCCGGCACCGAACTTAAAAACATAAGAACCTGAGGTACGGAACCAAACCATGAGATGTTTTCAGTCAGAATCAGCTTGAGGAAATTTGCCGGGTCAAATGCTTTCTGAAAGATCATGGTATGGCCGAAATGGACGCACATGGGAACCGGGGCCAGCGCGCCGATATGAAACAGGGGGAGCGGCATGAGCAGACGATTGCCGATATCTCCGAATGTGCTCATGAGGTTCACCGAATTATGAAAATACCCGGCATGCGTCAATTCCGCGCCTTTGGGTTTTCCCGTGGTCCCTGAAGTATATAAAATGGTCAGGGTATCATCATCCCCGCCAGTATGTTCGGGTTCTTCCTCGTCTGCAGCGGAAGTCAGATGCGTATAGGACGCTGCCCAATCCGGAACGCTATCCATGAGTCCCCAAAAAATAAGACCAGGATTTGTTATGCGTAAGGTTTCGGCAACGGAAGCAAACTCAGGACCGAACACGAGAAGGCGCGCGCCGGAGTTGGATATGATGTATTCCACCTCCGCCGGGGCGAGGCGATAATTGATCGGCACCATAACAGCACCGATTTTTCCCAGTCCAAAGTAGAGTTCAAAGTATTCCGGTTCATTTAACGCAAGAACCGCCACCCGGTCGCCGGGACGGATGCCAAGCCTTTTCATGGCATGGGCCAGCCGGTTGGACCTCAGGTTGAGTTCTTTGTATGTGCGGCGAACATCCCCGATCACCAGGGCTTCTTTTTCCGGCTCCAACAGCGCCCGCTTGAACAACAAATAACCGATATTAATTTTCATGCCTGTTTTCCTTTCTGTGGTTTAATTGTTTCGCGGCCTCATCAATAAGATGCGTTACGATTTTACCGGTTAAAACCGATTTATTTTTTTGCCGGCATCTGATCCATGATATATTCGGAAAGCGCAGTAATGGTTAAACTGGGATTGACCCCCAGGTTGGCCGGCACCACGGAACCATCGGCCACAAACAGGTTTTTATAGCCGAATATCTCACCCTTGAAATCTACCACGCCTTTATCCGGAGATTCCCCCATGCAACAGCCGCCGAGGATATGGGCGGTCGTCATGGCGTTGAAAGCAGCTTCCGGTAAAAGACTCAACGGAATGCCGTCCATTTTTTCCGCAAGCCGTTTCGCGACTTCGTTGGCAACGGGAATATAAGACGGCGCGCGCTTCAATCCCTTGGGGACTTTTGAATTCTGGCTTTTCCTGCCGAACCGCCACCATCTGGGTTTGTAGTCAAGTTCCAGATAATTTTCACAGGTCTGCATTACAAGAACACCCGTTGTGCTTTTAGCCATACCAAAAGGCCACAGTAAAGACAGGAACCGGAGCGGGTGACGAAGGATGTTGCCCAGAAAGCGGAAACCTCTGGGGATCTTCCCTCCACTACCGGTCATCACTGTCAGCAGGTTCAGCAATACATCTGACCCTTTATTATATCGGAACATTTCAATATGCGTGTCTTTATCCGGGTGGATGCCCGAAGTAATTGCGATCTGGTCGTTCCAGTCGGTATCTTTTCTTCTTGACTTTACACCGAGGATGGCTTCGGAATTGGTGCGAACATAACTGCCAAGCTGATCTGAAATTTCTGGCAGCTGTCCGTTCTGTTTGCACTGATTTAATAATTTGACAGTGCCAAGGACACTGGCGGAAAAGACAACACCTTTGGCCCTATATTTTTTTTCGGGATGGATAAAGCCGGTGGATTTTTTGGTAAATACTTCATATCCATCATTCCATGGCTGTACTCCGGTTACCATGGTTTCGGTAATAATATCCACTCCGAGCCCTTCGGCCAAGTAAAGATAGTTTTTATCCAGTGTATTTTTGGCGCCCACCGGGCAGCCGATCATGCATGAGCCGCAAAATGTGCATCCGGTTCGCTCCGGGCCTTTGCCATTAAAATAGGGGTCCGGCACTTTTTTATCCGGCGTGCCGAAAAAAATGCCAACATCGTTTTTATGAAAGGTGTCTTTGCCGGTTAATTCAATGCCGACTTGTCTTAGGCATTTGTCTGCCTCACCAATCTGGGGGCTTTCGTTGGCGCCGAGCATTTTTTTTGCCGTTTCGTAAAACGGCATCATTTTCGTTTTCCAGTCGCCCGGTCCCCATTCCGGCCGTTTGAAAACTTCATCCGGTGGCACAAGCAGTTGGTTGGCATACACCAAACTGCCGCCACCTACGCCGCCGCCATGAAAAATAAGCACGTGCTTTAACTGGGTCAGCATCTGGGGGCCGTAACAACCGAGGGCCGGCATCCACAGGTTTTTCCGAATATTCCAGTTGGTTTTTGGAAATTCTTCCGGCTTCCAGCGTTTTCCCTTTTCGAGGACGACGACTTTATACCCTTTTTCTGCAAGCCGCAGTGCGGATACACTACCGCCGAATCCAGACCCGATGACGATAAAGTCATAATCCCGGTCGTTATCTTTTGACATTGATGCTCCCTCCTTGATCTTGAGAAAATCTGAGATTGTTTAAAATGCATTTTTCAGGGGACGAAATGATTTAATACGATAAATTCTTTAGAATAGAGCAAAGAGGGTGCCAATTGTTATTGTTATCATAAATTGATATTATTTCAAAGGATTGTGATTAAAATGCGAGGATGTTGGCAGAAGCAAGGTACTGCCAATAATGGCGTAAAAGAGGATTGATATGTTTAACTAATTGATTTTATAAATAAATTATATATAATGCCAATAATGGCATTATTTCTGCCGAACAAGACTATGTCTTTTGAGTTTTCGATAAAACGTCCGCAGCGAAAGACCAAGAGATTTTGCTGATACTTCCCTCTGCCATTGATGATGCTGGAGGGTATGTTCAATCAGAGTTCTTTCAAATCGGTCCATGATCGTTTGATAATCTTTCTCCTTCGCATCTGTCAGGGGTGAAATAAACGATTTTATATCGAAATCAATGGGTTTGGTTTCTTTCATCAGTTCAAACTGGTTGAGTGTTACAAACCGCTGAAGAACATTCTGAAGTTCCCGGACATTGCCCGGCCAATTATATCGGAGCATGGCTTCGATCATTTCGCCTGTGATGAGAGGCAGGCTCCCTTCTTTCCCTTCAGCTTTAATAAAATGCTCGATCAGAAGTGGAATATCTTCTTTCCGCTCCCTTAACGGCGGCAGAGTGATGGGGATAATGTGGATCCGGTAAAAAAAGTCTTCGCGCATGGAGCCGTCGGAAACATTACGTTGGAGATTCCTGTTGGTGGCGGCAATGATCCGGATATCCGGTTTTTTGATCTTGGTGCTGCCGATGGGCGTAAATCCCTTGCCTTCAAGAACCCGAAGAAGTTTTACTTGGAGGTTGGGCACTATCTCACCGAGTTCATCTAGAAACAACGTACCTTTATCCGCGGCCTCGAGAAGTCCTTTTTTATCCGCGTGTGCGCCGGTGAAGGCACCTTTTTTATATCCAAAAAACTCACTTTCAAGCAGGGTCTCCGGAATGGCGCCGCAATTGACCGGCACAAACTGACCTGAATTCCGATCGCTTAGATTATGAATGGCGTTTGCCACCAGTTCCTTACCTGTGCCGGATTCACCGTAAATAATTACATTGGCATCGGTTGCGGACGCTTTTAATATCAATTCATATACTTCCTGCATGGGCTCGCTTTTTCCGATAATATCACCAAAACGGTACCGGTCTTTAATGTTGGACCGGAGGCGGATATTTTCCTTGCGAAGATATTCCTCACGATTTCGCAATTCCTCGGCAGCATTTTTCTGTCTGGTGATATCAACGATCATTCCTTCAATAAGACTAAGCTGTCCTCGAGCATCAAAAACTGGCCGGGCATGAATCGATACCCATATCCGGGATTTGTCTTTCTTGAAAAACTGTGCATCAAACCCTGAAACCGTTTTGTTTTCGGAAAGTAATCGAATAAATTCATCCCGATCTATCTTTGAAACGTACAGTTCATTTGAAATATCTTTAATTGTTTGGATAAGCTCCTCAGGCGACGCATAGCCTAAAATGATCGCCATGGCAGGATTTGCGCTGATAATTTGTCCACCCGGTGTGGTTTGATAAATTCCTTCGACGGCATTTTCAAAAATGGTTCGATATTTTTCCTCGCTTTTTCGCAGTTCTTCTTCGGTCTTTTTTTGTTC
>CAZRES010000157.1:0-5919 GCA_964598885.1 uncultured Desulfobacteraceae bacterium
GAAAAAGCTGTTTCCCGCTTCATTCAGCTCTGTTTTTCAGATATCGGCGTTCCAATGCGGATTCGCACCCTTTCTATGGACGAGATGTATGAAAAATACAACCGAAATATCGAATTTCAGGCGGTTTTGACGGAATTCACTGGTGTTTATACCCGGCCAGAATATCTTCTGGAACTTTGGACTCCAGCAGATTCCAAGTTCTCGGAAGCAGGAGGTTTCGAGCATCCGGGAGTCAGCCGAATATTGAGTCTCGCCTTGCACACCCATGACCCGGATCTGAAGAAACAATATCTGCGCCAAGCCGATACACTGATTGTATCCCTCCAGCCCGGTACGTTTCTGTTTCATAAAACCGCTTTTGACGTGATGTCCAAACGATTTGTTCTTCCTCATTTTTCCCTATTCCATGAAGGCATTTACCGGTTGCAGCATGCAAGACTTGCTCGGGATTAGAGGGATTCGGCCTGTGAAAGTCCGGCATGATAAATTTTATAGCTTTAGCCCATGATATAAGTGCAGAATCCCGCCGTCGTTGCCCCTTGTCACACTCCATTTTTCCTATCTGTTACCTCCTGTAACGTCCGGCACTTTTTCCTCTTTCTTTCATTTTTAAATTTTAATTAATTTCATAGTGTTAAAATTATTTATGAGGAGTTGGATTGACGGCATTGCAATTGCAATTCTTCTCTCGACATTAAGTCATCATTTCATCGGCAGAGGAAAACACCTGAACATTCATTTATTAAAAGGAGGAGGAGAAATGAAGAAAACCAGGAAATTGATCGTACTCAAGACCGGCAGTTATAAAACCAAAATCGTCGCCATGCTCTGCTGTGGCAACGGCCCATTTTCCCGCCATTAATTTTTATCGCAATATTTCCCGGGGCGGATTCATCGCCCCGGGGAACCCACCTTCAAGCAAAGGCAATCACCATGCATGAATGGAAAACATCTCGATTTAGCGTGGAAGTTCCCGTGGAAGATCCGCAATATTCCGATAAGTTCACCGCCCTGTATCAGACCATGACCGGCGGGTTTATCCTGTTGCCGGAAGATGAATGGAGGAACGGGGGGCAGGGCCTTTGGCCCGATGCTGATCCCGACTTGATGGATGCGCTCTGGAGCCAGGGGTTTCTGGTCGACGCCGGGGTGGATGAACGTCTGGTGTATGACTGCTGGATGCAGCAGCATGTGCATGATTTTTCCACTATTACGTCCAAGACCATGGTGACCCGCAAGTGCAACAATCGGTGCACCTACTGCATTCTGGACCCGGAGGCAAAGGAGATGTCGGCGCAAACGGCCCGGGCCGTGGATGCGTTTTATGTGGATTTTATTGCGGAAAAACGGCCCCTGCGGGTCATGGACGATTACCTGGGGGGCGAGCCGTTGTTGAAAGCGGGGCTGGTGCTGGAAAGCGCGGCCCGGCGGAGGGCGTTTTGCCGCCGCAAAGGCATCGACTATCAGTTCACCTTTACCACCAACGGTCTTTTGCTGAAACCAGAGCTTGTCAAAAAATTCAGCGCTGCCGGGCTGTCGGGCATCCGGGTCAGTCTGGCCGGTCCCCGGGACATCCATGACCGGCTCCGACCCACGCGGAATCAGGGTAAAACCTATGACCGCATCATGACCAACCTGCAAGCCGTATCCGGCCTGGTGCCCATCAGCATTGAATGTCAGTATGACAGCGGTTCCGAGGATTATCGGCGGCTTCCGGAAATGCTCGATGACCTTACACGCCGGGGCATCGACATCAAGGAGGTCTATTTCAGCCCGATTATGCAGAAGCGGGGAAGCAGCGATTTTACCTGCGGGCTTGGGGACGCGGGCATTGCCCTGGATCTGATGAAACTGGCGGGGCAATACGGATGGGCGCCCGAGCGGGAGGCTCCGGCGAACCTGTGCCGGGCGGATTTCCGCTCCATGCTGGTCTTTGACACCAATGGGTCCCTGATTCCCTGTCCGGGGCTTCAGGAAGGGGAAATGGCCTACGGTCATGCGCAAACCGGCATCGATTTTGTCGCCGAATCCCAGCTTCTGCACCGCCGGCTGCCGGAAAAATGCAGAAACGACTGCGCTCTTCTTCCCTTGTGCATGGGCGGGTGCCGGCTTCAGGCCCTGGTGCGGGAAAACGACTTTTCCGGCATTGACTGCCATTATGACATGCTGATGCATTTTCTTCGGGATTTTGTGCTGGAAAAAGCCGCCGAGGCCCTGGCTGAAGAAGAACCGGAAGTTCTGGAGATCGCGGCGTGACCTGTAAAGAGGGAGCCTATCCGCCCTGGCGGATCATTTTTGCGGACCTGTCCGCGGATATCGGCAACCTGTTTATCGCCCTGGCCCTTGTTGATCTTCTGGTCTTTAAGGGAGAACGCGCGGTTTCCAGCCTGGTGCTTCTCTGCGTGATCGAGCAGGTCCCGGCCATTTTGTTAAGCCCTTTGGCCGGAAAAGGGATCAGCCGCTTCGGCGCCAAAACCTGGCTGGTTCTGGTCACGGCCGCCAAGGCGCTTCTGGTCTGCGCGTTTATACTGGCGTCGGGCCGGTCGGCGTTACTGTCGATCTACCTGGTGTTTCTCGCGGGCTCGCTTTTTTTTTCCATCGGCCGGCTTTCCCTGGTGCCGCTGATTGTTCCCAAAACCCGGCTCGTGTCCTTTAACTCGCTTAATGAACGCGTGGCCATTGCCGGGGCCGTGGCCGCACCCTGGATTATCGGGCTTGCGCTCAGCCGGCTCCCTCAGCATGCGACCATGGGGATCGCGGTTTTGTTTTTTGCCGGTTCCGCCCTGTTGATCCGCGGAATTCGGATGCCGGCGCCATCTGGTTCCCCAGGGGAAATGATGCCGTCGGAGCAAACCAGAAGTCGGGACGGCTTCCTGAACATCACCGTCGCTCTAAACTGGTTGCTTGGGGGTATTCATCCCATGAAAACCGCGTTTATGATGCTCGGATTCGTCATCGCCGGGGGCGGCGTGCTCTATATCGGTCTTCCGCTTTATTTTAAAACCGGCATTCAGGGCGGTATCGCGGAATGGGGGCTGATCATGTCCGCGTTTCAAGGCGGGGCGTTCTTTTCGACCCTGCTGCTCCCTCGCCTGGAAGCGGCTCTTCGGCAGGGACGGGCCGCTTCGGTGGTTTTCGGGATTCTTGCCGCGGGCATGGTTCTGCTGCCCGTGGCGATCAGCGAAATCCAGATCGCCGTGCTGATGTTTCTTTTCGGTGCGGGATTCACCATGCTCCACATTTTCTGGGAAAGCGTCATCCAGCAGTATTGTTCCGAAGAAATGACCGGCCGGATCATGTCCCTGCTGGCCGCGTTTAAGGGCTTCTGCTATTTGGGGGCTGTTTTAATCGGCGCCCTGGTTTCCGTCCTCTGGGATGTTCAGTCTTTTTTGATCATCGGCGCGCTGTTCGTGGCGGCGGCGGCTTTCGTGCCCCGGAGATCGGTGGTGCCGTCATCTCTGCCGTCTTCGCAAAATCCCGCCGGCTTGTAAGAATTTCTTTACATTTTTCCTGGTTTTCTTCTATATGTTTCTTTCATGAAGCATGCGAAGAAGAAAAAACTCCTGTTTAAATTCCTGGCATTTTTTCTGCCGATGCTCATCGCTTCCATTGTTCTCACCGGCGTTGTGCTGTCGGTGACCAGTTATGGTTTTTTCCGCAAAACCATTGACCAGGATTACCGGAATATCATCCGGGCATCTGCCGGCGAGATTCAGCTTTTCATGGACAATGCCCGCCGGAGCCTGGAATCCCTTTCTCTTTTGATGTCGGCCACCAAGCTCGATGACTGGCAGAAGGAGATGGCCCTTTCCGCGTTTATTCATTCCCATTCCCAGTTCGCTTATGTCACCCTCTATGCCGTGGATGGGAAGCCGCTTGCCACCAGCTTGTTTGAAGACCCCGAGGCCGGTATAGGGGATTCGGAGGTTTTTATCTCCGCGGCGGCCGGGAAAGCATCGATTTCCGGGGTCATGGCGGGCGAAGAAAATATTCCCTTCATCCATATGGCGGCGCCGGTTTCCCGGCTGGGAAAGACCGCCGGAGTCCTGTGGGCGGAGCTTAATTTAAAGGCGGTATGGGATGTGCTCGAAGGGATCACCATCGGCAAAACCGGGCAGGTTTATATCATGGATCTGTCCGGCCGGTATATCGGGCATCGGCAAATCGAGCGAGTGGTCCGACGACCCCCGGCGGACAAGCCCGATATCCTGGAGGAAATCCACAGAGCTCACGGTCCGGTGGAATGGACCGAAACCCAGGCCGGCGCCGCTTTCTATAATCTGGGCGCCCATGTGCCGGTCCTGGACTGGGTGGTGGTGCTCCGCCAGCCCCGGTCGGAAATTTTTTCTTATTTTTACCGTAATATTTATTGGGCCGCGGCCGTGACCCTGCTGATCTGTGCGGCCGCTATTTTTTTCGGCTGGCGATGGACCCGGCGGATTCTGGTCCCCATTGAGCAGCTTCACACGCAGGTGGTCAGCATCAGCGGCGGCGATCTGGAGCACAAGGTTTCCGTGGACACCGAAGATGAAATCGGGGAGCTGGCCATGGCTTTCAACGACATGACCGATTCCTTACAAAACCACATCCAGCGAGAGATTGAAGCCGCCAAAGCCCTGGCCCACGCCCGGAACCTGGCGGTGCTGGGAACCGCGTCCAGCAAGGTGACCCACGAGGTGGGCAATTTCCTGAATAATGCCGATATGGCCCTGGCAGTGCTGAAGCGGGAACCGGTCAGCGACCGCGGGAAACGGATTCTGGCCATCCTGGAAAACGATTCCAGCCGGGTAAAGGAATTTATCCAGAATTTTTTAGGGTTTGCCAAAAAGCCCGAACTTTCCTTAACGAAAAGGCCCATGGATCTGATTGTCCGGGAAGTGATCGATATTTTTCAGCCGGAGGGCGAACAGCGCCGCATCCCCGTCCGCTTGGAATGGGCGCCGGACATTCCCATGATGAACGTGGATGCCGGGCTGATTCATCAGGCCCTTTCCAATCTGTTGAAAAACGGCATGGAAGCCGTGGATCAGGATGGAACCATCATGGTGGCGGGAAAATTGGAGGGCCATGGGCTGGTGCTGACGGTGGCGGATTCCGGGCCGGGCATGCCCCCGGAAGTCCGGGATCAGATTTTTGAGCCTTTTTTCACCACCAAGGGGAAACAGGGGACGGGTCTGGGCATGGCCATCGTCAAAAGCATTGTGGAGGCCCACCGCGGAACCATTGAATGCAAAAGCGCTCCCGGCGAGGGAACTATTTTTGCCATCCGGCTGCCGCTGCACTGACCCGGCCCGATTTTTTTCTATACTTTCCGCACCACCAGGCTTCCCACGGAATAGCCGGCCCCGAAGGAACAGATCACGCCGATGTCGCCGCTTTGAAGATCGGCGCTGCACAGGTGCAAGGCGATGAGGGAACCGGCGGATGCGGTATTCGCGTAGGTATCCAGGATCGTGGGAACCGATGCCGGATCAACGTCGCTGCCCAGCAGGTCCTTGATCACCATTTTGTTCATGTTCAGGTTGGCCTGGTGCAGCCAGTAGCGTTTGACCTCTTCCGGCGTGATGCCGAGGTCTGCCAGATGCTCTTTGATGTGGGCCGCGGCAACAGGGCTGACTTCGTCAAACACCTTGCGCCCGGCCTGGTGGAACAGTTTGTCCCATCCATAGGGGTCGGCATCCGTGGCATGGGACATGTAGCCGAAATTGGAGCGGATGCTGCTGGAAAAGCGGGTCAGGGCCTTTGTGCCCAGAATTTCAAAGATCGTTTCCGAACCAGCGGTTTCGGCGCGCTCCAGGATGACGGCGGTGCTCACATCCCCGAAAATAAAGTGGGAATCCCGGTCGCAGTAATTGACCTGGGGGGTGACCAGCTCCGGATTGACCGCCAGAACGCAGGAGGCTGATCCCGCCGCGATGC
>CAZRES010000158.1:0-5877 GCA_964598885.1 uncultured Desulfobacteraceae bacterium
ACCGGGAAGCCAATCCAAATCTCATGCCCGAGGAAATCTGGTCCTACGACGTGGGTGCGGAGCGGTATTTCACGGACACCGTCTGGGCCAGGCTGACTTTTTTTCAGGGTTTTGCCAGCGATTACATCGGCAGCCGGCTGACCGGAACCGGTGCCTTTGCCGGCGGGAAAACCCGGTACGAGTATGTGCTGGACAATATCGGCGAAGTCGACATCCACGGCGTTGAAATGGAAACATCCTGGACACCCACGGAAAAGATCACCCTGCTGGCCAATTACACCTATACGATCTCGGAAGTAGCCGAAGATAAAAACAATCCGGATCTGGAAGGCAACTATCTGCCCCATGAACCCCGTCACAGCGTGCATACCGGCTTCCGGTATTATTTCCCCGGCAACGCTCATTTCAATCTCATGGCCAATTATTACGCCGACATTTATTATGATGACGAAAACACCTTGAAAACCGACGACTATTGGACCCTTGACATGGGCTTTTCCCAGCGGGTGGCCAAATATCTGTCCCTGCACGTGAACATGGAAAACATTTTTAATGAAAAATACACGATGTTCCGCTCCCTGTCTTCCGGAGACACCACCGCTCCGGGCGTGATCGTCAGCGCGGGTCTGACCCTTGACTTTTAAACGCCCTGTTGTAAATCTTTTATCGATGTCTTTTTGCAGGCAACATTGATAAAACCCTCTAGGCATTAAAAAATCTTTATGATAAAGGAAACTGATATGCCGCTATTCGATCAAACGCCTGGCCATACCGAATTCATCCTCCGGCCGGTAGGAGTGGTGCGCAGCAAAATCGACGCCCCGACGTTTTTGCCTTTTGGGGACGACGAGCCCGGGGCCAGAGTTAAAAAAGCCCGAAAACAGCATCAAAAAATAAAAACCATGTCCGCCGACGTGGTGATTGCCCCCCACCTTGACGGCATCCTGGAAGGAATCGAGGATTTTTCCCACATTATGGTGCTCTACTGGCCTCACCGCATTCCGGAGAAGCGCCGCAGCCTGCGCCAGGTTCATCCCATGGGCCGAAAGGACATCCCCTTAAAGGGCATTTTCGCCACCCGGAGCCCGGCCCGGCCCAACCCGGTGCTGGTTTCAGTGGTTCGACTGGTAAAACGGGATGGGAATATTCTGCGGGTTCAGGGCCTTGAGGCTTTAGACGGCAGTCCGGTACTTGATGTTAAACCTTTTGTCGGCACCTATGATGCGCCGGAAAACCCCTCGTTTCCGGACTGGCTGAAACAGCTTCACGCGGATCTTGAAACCAGCGATAACGATCCTGATGACGTGGATCACAAAAATGACACGCCATCCGGCCCGGGCGATCCGGCCGGCGGGGCAAAAACCTCCTAAGACGCTTTGGCTTGAAAGGTAACCCCATGAAACGATTTTATTTTATTACGTTGTTATCGTTTGTCTTTGTTATGGCATTCATCCTGCCGGCCCATGCCCATCATCTCTGGGTGGCCCCGGATGACAGCGGCGCTTATGTGGTTTCAAGAGGCCATGCGCCGGATAAAACCGAAGCCTATGATCCGGCGGCGGTTACCGCCATGACGGCGTTTGACGCCCAGGGCGGTCCTATGACCGTCGAGCGGATCGATGACGCCGATCGCGTTCGGCTCCGAACCGACAGTGCCCCGGCTGTGGTCACGGTGGTCTGCGACTGGGGATACCGGGTCAACACCACCCAGGGGAAACGGCTGATTACCCGGCAGCAGGCCCAGGACCAGGGTCTGCGGGTCTTAAGCACCTTTTTTTCCACCCAGTTCTGCAAAACCCTCTTTGCCGACGGGCCGGCCGCCACCCGTTCGGCGGAAATGACGTTTGAGATCATCCCCCTTAAAAGCCCGTTTCAACTCACCCCCGGCGAACTCCTGCCGTTTCGATTGATGTTTAACGATCGTCCCCTGGCGGACGCCGTGGTGACCGTTGATCATCCGGCCGATAGGGTTACCACCGATTCCGACGGCATCGGTGGCATCAAAATCGGTGATCACGGTTTGCAGGTGATTTCCGTTAGTCACCAGGTTCCCACGCCCGATGATCCGGAAAAAGATTATCACCGCTACACCGCATTTCTGATTTTCGAGGTTATAAAATGAAATTATTCCAAATACTTTTTATATATGTAGGTCTTTGTGTCGCATTGCATCTGCACCATCCGGATCAAGCCCTTGCCCACGGCACCGGTTTTCGTTTGATCGACGACGCCAAAGCTATTGCCGTTTCTTTTTTTTACGCGGACGGTCAGCCTATGCGTTATGCGGAAACCCTGGTATTCAGCCCGAATGACGATGACGTCGAATACCAGAACGGCCGCACCGATCAGCAAGGCCGGTTTGCTTTTTATCCCCACCAGCCCGGGACCTGGCGCCTGGTGGTCAATGACGGTATGGGACACCGGGCCGAGGGAATCGTTTCGGTGAAAAACCCCTTACCAAAAGATGCCGAATCCGATCCGGACGGAGGAGAAGAAGATCCGGAAAACCGCGCCGACTTCCGTGCCGAAGCCCCGGAGCACTCCCATACCGGCCTGAAGTTGATCGCCGGGTTAAGCCTGATCGGCAATCTGTGCTTTGCCGGTTTATATCTCAAGAATCGCAAAGCAGCATAAGACGAAATAGTGATTGACAAATACGACCGTCTGCCGTAAAAGCAGACCGACTGGTATAAACGCCGAAAGGCGTCGCTGATCAACATGCGCTGTCCGGCAGAAAAAGGTTAGTTAGCGCACATGTTACGCCGTCCAGGAACGACTGGACGGCTTTTTTATTGGGATCGTAAAAAGTCAATTTTGCCCGCTTCGTGAAGATTTTCAGGGAGTTGAGAGAGATATTCGATATCGCCCGCAAAAACGACTTTTGACGAGCATATCGTTATTTTACCTGAAAAATCAGCCTTCGGCTGAACAAAGGCGGGGGAAAAATGAGTTTTGAAACATTAGGATTAAGATCGGAGCTGATTCGCTCCATAACGGACATGGGGTTTGCATCGCCCATGCCCATCCAGGAAAAGGCGATTCCGGCTCTTTTATCCGGGAAAACGGATTTTGTGGGCCTGGCCCAGACCGGCACCGGAAAAACCGGGGCCTTCGGCCTTGCCCTGCTGCAACTGGTGGATGCGGCCAATCTCCGGCCCCAGGGCATCGTATTGTGCCCCACCCGTGAACTGTGCATGCAGATCACCGAAGACCTGTCCCGATTTGCCGCTCACATGAAGGACATCCGGGTGGTGGCTGTTTACGGCGGGGCGAGCATCGCCAATCAGCTCAGCCAGATTAAAAAAGGCGCCCAGATCATCGTGGCCACCCCGGGCCGGCTCATCGACCTCATCGGCCGCAAGGGTGTCCGGCTTTCGGAGATCGGATACGCCGTTTTGGATGAAGCCGATGAAATGCTCAACATGGGATTTCTCGACGACATCAATGAAATTCTTTCCATGATGCCGCCCGAACGCAATATCTGGCTCTTTTCCGCCACCATGCCGCCGGGCGTGGCGGCCATTGCACGGAAATATCTGGACCATCCGGCGGAAATCACCATCGGAACGCGCCATACGAGTCCGGAACAGATCGCCCATCATTGCTATGTGGTCAACGAAAAAAACAAGTACGAGGGATTAAAACGGATCATCGACATGACCGCCGACATGTTCGGACTGGTCTTCTGCCGCACCCGGAAAGACACCCAGGCTGTGGCGGAAAAACTCATCAGAGACGGGTACCCGGCCGAGGCCCTTCACGGGGAATTGTCCCAATCCCAGCGGGATTACGTGATGCGCAAATTCCGACAGGGAACGGTCCGGGTTTTGGTGGCAACAGACGTGGCGGCCCGGGGCCTGGATGTGGATGATATCACCCATGTGATTCATTACAATCTCCCCGATGAGCCTGATGTCTACACCCATCGCAGCGGCCGAACGGCCCGGGCGGGGAAATCCGGCGCCTCCATGGTCCTGGCCGGCCCCCGGGACCTGGGACGGGTCCGGGAAATCGAAAAACGCCGCCATATCAAATTCCTGCAAAGCAAACTGCCTGACGGAAAAACCATCTGTGAAACCCAGTTGGTGGACCTGGTAAAAAAAATCGTCGGCACCGAGGTGAACCACGCGGCCATGGACGATTATCTGCCGGCCGTATACGCGGCCCTGAAGGGATTCGACCGGGAAGAAATCATTCAGCGCTTTGTGGCTGCGGAATTCAACCGGATTTTGAAGAGTTACCGTCATGCCGGGGATATCAACGCGTCAACGGAATCCAGACCCTCCAAAGCCCGAAAATCTCTGCCGGTGCGGGCCGGTGCCGGACCCGGTCCCGCTAAAACCCGAACCCGGCTTAAAAAAATTCAGCGGGTCCTCATCAACATCGGGCGTAAAAATAAAGTCAATGAAGGGGCCATTCTCCGCCTGATCTGCGATCAGTCCGGCATCAAATCCGGCATGGTGGGCGCCATTGACCTTAACGGGGAGTTTAGCTTTTTCGAAGTGGAAAAAACCGTGGCCCGGCGGGTAATCAATTCGGTCAACAATACCAGCCTTGACGGGCGGATCGTGCGGGTCAAAATGGTGGAAAATGACGGCTCTGCCGAAGCACAGAGGCAGTCCCCGGCCCGGGACGCCCGCCTGCGAACCCGCCACGAAGCCAGACCTGCCGGAGTGCGGCGTTGAATCCCCGATCCGGCCGCCTTTTTTCGGAGAGGACGACCGGATCGGAGTGATCGATCATTTAATTACGCATTCAGGATCTTTTTCGCGGTTTCATCATTGGCTTCGGTGACCAAGGGAATGCCGGTAATGTCGGCGGTTTCCCGGTTGCCGGAAAACAGGTCCGTTCGGACGATCTGATCCAAAGAAAATTTCCGGGCCCCGGCCATGAGCTGCTGCATGCCGCAGGCCAGTTTGTCCGCCAGGGTCCAGAACGCGATGGCGCCGTAGGGAATGTTTTTCATCTCTTTCTTGCCGACTTTTTTCTGCACATCGTAATAAGAAGCGAAAAGTTCCTCGGCGGTGGCACCGATATTACTGACGGTCTTGGGCAGCTTGTCCCAATTTCCGCTGATTTTTTCCTTTCGTTCCGGATGCAGAGCCCCTTCGATGTTGGCGCCCAGAAAACCCGGAATCATAATGGCCCGGCCCATGCAGACCAGCTTGGTATAGGGCGCGCCCAGAGCCAGGGCCTTGAAAATGCTGTCTTCCAAAGCAAACCCGCCGGCAAATGACATATCCACCACCCTTTGACCCCTTGCCGCCAGGAGGCTGGCGTATTCGTAGGCTTTTGAGTGAAGATGGATGGACGGCACGCCCCAACTCTGCATCATGTTCCAGGGGCTCATGCCGGTACCGCCGCCGGAACCGTCTATGGTGAGCAGGTCGCAGCCGGCATCCGAGGCGAATTTGATGGCCATGGCCAGCTCTTCCATGCCGTAGGAACCTGTTTTGAGCGTGATACGTTTAAAGCCGAGTTTCCGAAGATAATCCACGCTGCTCATGAAATCCTCGCGCACCTTGGCCACGGTATCGATGTTTGTTCCACCCAGCCGGCTGTGACGGGCAAAAGATTTAATGGAGCCGTGTTTGAAAGCTTCCTGCACCTGGGGGAGGGTGGGGTCGGGATCCACTACATAGCCGCGATCCTTTAGGAACAGCGCATAATCCAGGCTGGTCACCTGGATCTCGCCGCCGATGTCCTTGGCGCCCTGGCCCCATTTCAGTTCGATGATGCACTTGTCGCCGTATTTATCCACCACGAATTCAGCCACGCCGTTGCGGGTGTCTTCCACGTTGAGCTGAACGATAATGGCACCGTAGCCGTCATAATAGCGCAGGTAGCCGTCGATGCGGCGTTCCAGTTCGGGAGCCG
>CAZRES010000159.1:0-5831 GCA_964598885.1 uncultured Desulfobacteraceae bacterium
TTCAGACACACACGCTTTCCAGGCGTGCACCTTCAGCCGCTCGGCCATCTCTCCGTATTTGTAAAACCATTCATGCGTCATTGGAGCATGGATGAGACCCGTCGCCGCATGCGCCCGGTGGCGGAGAGGGTGGGATTCGAACCCACGATCCCGGTCAAGGGATACCGCTTTTCGAGAGCGGCGCCTTCAACCGCTCGGCCACCTCTCCGGCTGTTTCCGCCGGTATGTGATCAGGTCACACGGCATGCGTTGACACTCCATTATCGAGTTTGCGTCGGGGTGTCAAATAAAAAAGCACGGCTGCATTTCCGTTTGGCTTTACAGCGTCGCGGATTGAAAGTACTTTCAGAAAACGGCCGCTTCGTTCCATGCCCCGAACATGTTCTGGACGGCCCGGCTGTATCGGCCGGCAGTATCGTAGATATAAAACGGCGGACCCCAGGTCATTCCCGCCCGGCCGCCTTTGACGCCCTCCACCATAATCCGGATGGCGTTTTCACCGGGCCTGGAAAATATCATCACGGTTTTTTTGGGCTCGATGCCGGCGTCCCGCATTTGACAGATAATATCGGTGGCGCGGCCGGCCGGATAAAAAACGATCAGGCGGCCATTTCTCTTCAGCATCCGTGCGGCCGCGCAAATCAGGTCGTCAAGGGTCATCTTGATTTCGTGGCGGGCAATGGCCACCCGGGGGTCCGGATTGACGCGCCCGGAATTGGCCTCAAAATGAGGCGGGTTGCAGACAACGACATCCACGCATCCGGATACGTCTTCGGGAGTAACGGTCCGGATATCCTGGTTGACAATGAAAACCCGGTTTTCCAGTTTGTTTTCCGATATGTTCCGGGCAGCAATAACGGCCATATCCGGTTGAATTTCAATGCCGTAAATTCGGATGTCAGGATATTGACAGGCCAGGATCAGAGAAATGATGCCGCATCCGGCGCCGATGTCGAGAACCCGTTCCCCGGCCCGCAGTTGCGTCAAGTGGGCAAGAATCACCGAATCAATGGAAAACCGGTAGCCGGATTTCAATTGCCGGACCTTCAGCCGGCCGTTTAAAAAGGTGTCGTGGGTTAGTTCCGGCATGAGATATTACGGATTGCGGATTTTAAATCGGATCTCATTGATCCGGCCCTGGCCCATTTGCCGGTTGATTTCATCAATGATCGCCCTGGCCTGGAATCGGAGCTGCTGAATGATGATGGAGCTGTCCACGAGAATCGTTAAAATGCCCTTTTCCAGGGTGCCCGGGCTGGCGTGGCGAACAATGGCGTCATCGAAAAATTCATTCCAGATCCGCTGAATCCGGTTGATCTCGCTGTTATCCGGCCGCCGGCAACCCGCCATGATCCGGGAGAGAACATCACCGATATGGACATATTCTTTTGGTTTGAGTGGATTTGCATTCATTGGCGCAACGATGGTTGATGCGTTTGTAAAAAGCCGGGTTTGCGAATAATATATGCCGTCCAGAGGGGGGCTGTCAAGCGTAGCTTTTATCCTGTCGACCGCCAGGCGCGCCCTGGCAGAGGCGCCACCGTTTTTGCTTGACTTGATCGGCCACGTCATTTAGATTTGTAAGGATTGAATTCAAGTTATAGTAAAGAATTCCCTTGGTTATGGGTTTTGTCGTATCATGGGCGCGTTAATCAGCGTTTGTATTGGTGTTTTCCATAACGCCCCCGGATATGGCAGGAATCCGTTGAACTGGCGCGTGGCAGGGACTAATGCCATGTCGCGAAAAAAACAATCAGGATAAAAAAATGAACTGGGATTGGGAAAAGCTGCAACAGCGGCAAAAAGAACGATCATCGAAACCCGGAGGTCCGAAGCCGCCGCAAGTCGATGAGATCATGCAGAAATTTAAAAATTACAAGTTTTCCGGCGGATGGCTGCTGATCATCCTTATTCTGGCGGTGCTGTTTTTCGGATCTTCCATGATCTACACCGTGGATACCTTTGAAGTGGGGGTGGTCCAGCGTTTCGGAAGATTCGTCCGCATGGAAACAGCGGGCTTGAAATTCAAACTTCCCGCCGGCATTGAAAAGGTGACCAAAGTATCCACCAAGGTGGAAAAAGAAGTCTTCGGCCTGCCCACGGGACGGGCGGATTTCACGCGGATGAGCCCCGCGGCCGATGATGTGGAAGAAGCTCTGATGCTTACCGGCGATCTGAATGTGGGCGTGGCGCCCTGGATCGTGCAGTACCGGGTCAAGGACGCGTATAATTTTCTGTTCCATGTGGAAAATGCCTTGATGTTTCTGCGGGATATGTCCGAGGCCAGCATGCGGCTGGTGGTGGGGGACCACAGTATAAATGAAGTCATCAACGACCGGCGGGAAATCGCCGTCAAGGCCCACGACCGGCTTCAAAAAGAGCTCGATGAGGCCGAGGCCGGCATCGAGGTGGTAACCGTGGAACTCGGCAATACCAATGTGCCGGGACCGGTTCAGGATTCCTTTAACGCCGTCAACCAGGCGGTTCAGGAAAAAGAAAAAATTATTTACGAAGCCCAGGAAGAATACAACCGGGTGATTCCCCAGGCCCGGGGCGAGGCCGAGCAGGCCATAAAGTCCGCCGAAGGGTATGCCATTGAGCGGACCAACAGGGCCAGGGGCGACGCGGCGCGGTTTCTCAGCGTTTACGAAGAATATGCCCTTTCAAAGGACGTCACCCGCCGACGGCTGTATCTGGAAATGATCGCGTCCGTCTTTCCCAATCTTGGCGAGGTCTATGTCATTGACGCGGACCAGAAAAATCTCTTGCCGCTGCTCAATCTCGGCGAAAAGTGGAGCGTGAACAAATGAAAAATACCTACTTGATCATATTGTTTGTCATCGGCCTGGCAGGGCTGGCGTTTTTTTCCTCCGTATATATCGTGGATGAAACCGAACAGGTGGTGATCACCCAGTTCAGGAGAGTCGTTGGCGAGCCCGTAACCGAACCGGGAATTCATTTTCGGATTCCTATTCTGCATGAAGCCAACTTTTACCCCAAAAATATCCAGTCCTGGGACGGCGAACCCGGTGAGATCATCACCCAGGACAAGACCTATATCTGGGTAGATACGTTTGCCCGGTGGCGCATTGTCGATGCCATCGCGTTTATAATCAACACCCGGGACATGCCCACGGCCCAGAGCCGGCTCAGCGAGATCATCAACCCGGCCGTGCGGGATGCCATCACTTCCCATCGACTCATTGAAGCGGTGCGCAACAGCAACCGGAAGATGACATCCCTGGAGCAGCTCGAGATCGTGCCATTGGAGGGATCCGATGCGGATTATACCATCCAGACGGGCCGGGCCAATCTGACCCGGAAGATCGTCGAGGCTTCCCAACCGAAACTGGAAAAATTCGGCCTCGAGCTTTTGGATGTAAAAATTAAACGGATCAACTACGTTCAGAAAGTGCGGGACTCGGTTTATAACCGGATGATCGCCGAGCGGAATCAAATGGCCGAAAAGATCCGGTCTGAAGGCCGGGGAGAAGCCCAGCGCATTGAAGGTAATAAAGAAAAAGATTATCGGGAGATAATTTCAGACGCGTACCGCGTGGCCGAGGAAATCCGGGGGAATGCCGAGGCCGAGGCCACCAGGATTTACGCGGATGCCTATAACGTCGATCCGGAATTTTATTCCTTTACGAAGACGCTGGACGTTTATGGCACATCCCTGGCCGAAAAAAGCAGGGTGGTGATGTCCACCGATTCGGAGCTGTTACGGTACCTGAAGAATTTTTCAGCGGCGGATTGAAGGAAATAACGACGGCCGGACCGAAATAAAAAAACCGGGAAAAAGTTTCAGCGCGAGACGACTTTTTCCCGGTTTTTATTTGATGAACACCTCTGCAGGAATCATTTATTTACCTTTCCTTCGCTGATGCCGTGTTCGGGCCAGCAGCTTGCGGTGTTTATGCTTGCGCATCTTTTTTCTTCGCTTTTTGATAACACTACCCAACCCATCACCTCCTTTGCCGCTTTTTATGGTAAAATATTTGCAAATCAAAAAAATTAATATACCATAAATAAAAATCTGCTGTCCATCTTTTTTTGCGTTATTGTTTTTGAAAAACACCGGCCGGCGGAACAGGGTTTGAAAAGAGCGAATGATATGAATGAATATGAGGACAGGCTTTTCTATTTCAGCGATGAGCAAATTCAGATCGTCACTCGCGCGGTGGAAACCGCCGAGGACATCGTGATCAATGATTACAAATTATCGGCCACCCAGTGGTCGCAGCTCAATTATGATGTGAAAACAGCCGCTGAACTTATTCCTTCCGAGATCGTGGATGAACATCTGGCGCAAATCGTTCGCTATGCGGTCAAAAAGAAGGACGCGCTTCTGGATACCTCCATCCGGGACTTCTACAAGATTTGTCTGCAGGATCATTCCATCATCAAGGTGTTGAATCAGTATACGGATATGGCGTTTTTTCCCTTTCTGCTTTATATCGTCTGCCATGAATTGATCCATATCGTCCGGTTCAGGATGTTTCTGCAAAAGTTCGATGCCCCCCTGCCGGAAAAGATGGCCGAGGAAATGCGGGTTCATCAGAAAACCCATGAGATACTCAGCCGGATCAGTATTGAGGGACTGTTTCCCGTGCTGGCATTTTTTGCGGACTGGCGGAAAACGCCGGATGAAATCAGAGTGGCAAAAAAAAATTAACGCCGGTCCCTTGACAAGCCGATCTCGTGGACTATATTTTCATTGATTTTACAGGATTTTTTATTCTTGTTTCAATCATTTCGACAAGGAGCAACAGATTATGCCGATTTATGAATATGAATGTTCCAAATGCGGACATGTTCATGAAATATTTCAAAAGATAACGGACAAGCCACTCAGCGCGTGCCCGGAATGCTCTGGCAAACTCCATAAATTGATTTCCCAGAGCTCGTTTCATCTGAAAGGGTCTGGATGGTATGTGACCGACTATGCGAAGCGATCCGGCGACACGTCTTCACAAGCATCCAAGACAACCGAAAAAAAGAAAACCGAAGAAGCGGCTCCGGCGGCTTCTGCGCCTGAAAAAACCCAAAAAGCGGGCACGGATTAGACGGAAACAGACAGGCGGCCGCGATTCCGGCAGCATGCCTCACCGCCGTGACCCGTATCACATAGACGGTTTATATCACAACACAACGAGACGGATTCCCATTATTCCGAGTCCATTGATTTATGAAACCACGAAATGTTCAAAAAGGAGAGAAAGGAAATGAAAATCAGACCATTGTATGACCGTATTCTGGTGAAACGTGTGGAGGAAGAATCAAAAACCAAGGGAGGAATTATCATTCCCGACAGTGCCAAGGAAAAACCGGCCGAAGGCGTCGTCGAGGCGGTTGGTCAGGGAAAGCGGGGAGAAGACGGGAAACTGACGGCCCTGGATGTCAAAAAAGGTGATCGGATCCTGTTTTCCAAATATGCCGGCACCGAGGTGAAAATCAATGATCAAGAGTATCTGATCATGCGGGAAGATGATATTTTGGGAATCATAGAATAAATAAAAGATATGAGAATCGGTGGAAACCAAACATCCGCTAAAAATTTGACAGACAAAAAATTGGAGGTTCGTGAACATGACGGTTAAAGATATTCAGTATGGGTATAAAGCCCGGGAAAAAATGCTCGCCGGTGTCCGGAAACTCGCTGATGCAGTGGCGGTTACCCTGGGACCCCGGGGAAGAAATGTAGTCATTGACAAGGCATGGGGATCACCCACGGTAACCAAGGACGGCGTGACCGTGGCCAAGGAAATCGAATTTGAGGATAAATTCGAAAACATGGGCGCCCAGATGGTCAAGGAAGTCGCCAGCAAGAC
>CAZRES010000160.1:0-5803 GCA_964598885.1 uncultured Desulfobacteraceae bacterium
ATGCGGCCCCCTCCAGACTGCATTGGGTAAAATCGATTTCTTCACCGCAGGCGCTGCATCGGTGGGGCCTTTCGAATTCATCGGAAAAAATTTCTTTTTTCTCACCGCATTTTGGACAGACGCAGGAAAATGACTCCAAGTGCTTGAACTGTTCGTATCCAGGACAATGCTGAGGTGTGGTCACAATGCCTCCTTTCGGGTCTTCAGCTTCCGTTACATCGATCCCGATGGCTTACAGTAGCTGGTTTATTGTTTTGATCGGCCCAGCCGGTCATCTCTTCCCTGGATTGCACAATCCGGAGTATAGCAACTAACATCAACGAATTCGCACTTTTCTTTGCACGACGGGCATTGGTTCGGCGGGGCGTCTGCTTCAAATGTATATCCACAGTTGGAACATTTCCATGATGCCATGGGATTCCCTCCTCTCGTGAAAATGGTTATCGGCAGAGCCCGGAATCTTGCCGGACCCTGCCAATCGTGTCTGGGTTCGCGCTTTCATACAGATCGATGCGCTATTCGATCAATGTTTCTATGCCTTCCAAAGGCCGTGTATATTACAGTATTCCCGGGCAGTAATATTGGCAGCCTCCACCATAAACTCGACTTCCGGCGCTTGGCCGGGTTCCAGGAACTTGCGGCAGGTTTTGCCGTCGGCGGTAATTTCGATCCACTGGATATAATGCTTTTCCTCCATGGGATGGGCAACGGAGCCGACTTTGACTTTGACGCCGCCGGGGATCTTTTCAATGACAGGTACATGCTTTTCTTTTGCCGCATCCACGGTATTTTCCACCATCAGTTTCATGGGCTGATCGCAGCATACCAGCGTACCGTCCTCGGCGATTAATACCTCGACAATGTTACCGCACAGTTCACATTTATAAATTCCTGATTGTTCTGCCATTATAAATCCTCCTTTTACGTTGTTTTTCGCCAGGGCTGCCGCGATTCAAGAAATCCGCATGCGCCTTTAGCGTGCGGAAACAAGCTTTCTCCCCAACAAACGGATGTGGCTCATTTCCTCTTTAATGATGGCGTCAATGCGCTCTTTGCCGAGTTTTTCCGGAACCAGCTCCTTCATCCCCAGATAAAAGACAATGGAATCTTTTTCCGCGGTGATGGCGGCTTTGAGAATCGACTTGATGGAAGACAGATCGATTTCCTTTTCAAAAAACACACGGGTATCGGCAAGAGACTTCAGATACTGCGCGGCTTGGTCTTCCGGATCAAAGACGGTGGGAGTTGATTCCTGCTTTTTTAATTCCGCCTCCATTTTCACAAAAGTGGCCTCATGGTCTTTTTCCATTTTGGCCAGATCAAGCAGCATCTCCTTTTCACCGGCGTCGCTGACGCTTTCCGCGGCTTTCTGGTAAAACGCGACACCGTTGCGCTCAATCTGTTTGGCCATCTCAAAAATTTCTTTTGCGGTAAAATCGAATGCCATTTTCAATCCTTTCCGTATGGTAATCAATAACTGGTTATCGGTTTCAACACTCCGGCGTTACGCCGATCATGCTGTTAGTAGTTTTCGCCAAGCAGTTCATAATACGCCTTGGGATGGGCGCAGGCCGGGCACATATCCAGGGCTTCATCGCCATGGTGCAGATATCCGCAATTCCGGCAACGCCATACCACGGCTTTTTCCCGTTTGAAGACAAGGCCATTTTCAACATTGGCCGCGAGATCCCGATACCGTTTTTCATGTTGTTTCTCCGCCACGGAGATCGCGTCAAGTACGGCGGCGACGGCGGCAAATCCTTCTTCCCGGGCAACCGCGGCGAACCCGGGATACATGGATGTGTGTTCGTAGTTCTCGCCGTTGGCCGCTGCCTTGAGATTTTCAAGGGTAGTGCCGACGGCGCCGGCCGGAAACGCCGCTGCGATTTCCACCTCCCCGCCTTCCAGAAACTTGAAAAATCGTTTGGCATGTTCCTTTTCCTGATTGGCCGTTTCCTCGAAAATGAAGGCGATCTGATCATAGCCCTCTTTTTTGGCCTGGGAGGCAAAATAGGTATACCGGTTACGGGCCTGGGATTCGCCGGCAAAAGCGGTCAGCAAATTTTTTTCCGTCTGGGTTCCTTTCACACTTTTCATTCAACTTTCTCCTTTGTCACGTCAAAATTCCGGGCTTTAACAAACTGCTAATAGTGGCGGATATGGTTGATGTAAAAAAGCATATTTAAAATTCTAATTCATTTTATAAAAATGTAAAATACCATATCTGCCGTCTTCTGTCATCTTTTATAAATTTTATGACTGTCGATAAAAGTCGATAAAATTAATCCCACCGGCCTTTGTCAAAATGGGCCTGTTTTTCCGCTTCGGCAATTTTTTTAATCTTGTATGCTGAATCCCTTAAAATGCCGTAGAGAATGCCGCAGCCCACATCCTCGCGATCGGCATCGCCGGTATCGGCCAGCACGATCATTTCCTCGGCAAGGAACAGGGCTTTTTTTATATTTTCATTACATGGCTTCACCGCTTAACCGCCTCCCGCTTATATTTGTGAGATCAGTAGATTCAAAAAATATGCCATAATAATGCTATGGGGTTATAATATTGCTTTTCTCCCTGATATGGCGCGCCCAGCCGGAAAAATTTTTTTTACATTCCGGTTGCGCTGTACTGTCTTCTGGGATACATGCCATCTGTGATGTCTCATTATCCACGGAAAATGGAACAACCATGCCAACCGGAATTGCGTTGAGGCACTGAATACGGTGGGGACAGGGTTATGCCGGTTCGATCAGAACCACAGCGATACATTTATGTCTCATTTTTTACAGCGAGACATACATGGCCTTCCTGATGACAATCGGATCAATGGCGAAATTTAACAGGATCAGAGAATATGGATGAAAAGCAGCAGCCCGGCCTGGCAATGCCCGAATTGATTCCAGGAATTTTAATCCGCCGCTATAAACGATTCCTTGCCGATATCCGTCTAGACGGCGGCAAAACCATAATCGCCCACTGTCCGAACTCCGGCGCCATGACCGCCTGTTGCGAACCGGGCCGCCGGGTCTATGTCTCCTGCCATGACCGGCCCGAACGCAAACTCAAATATACGTGGGAACTCATCGACATGCCCACATCCATGGTAGGCGTCAACACTCTGGTTCCCAATCGCCTGATCCGAAACGCCATCCTCCGGAAAGAAATTCCGGCATTTGTCGATTATGACACGGTGGTGCCGGAAGTCAGAGCCGGCAAACACTCCCGCCTGGACCTGATGCTGGAGGATGGATCCGCCCGAAAATGTTATGTGGAAATCAAGAACTGCACGTTGGTCGATGACAAAGGGGTGGCCATGTTTCCGGATGCTGTCACCTCCCGTGGCCGCCAGCATCTTCTGGTGCTTCAGGAACTCAAAAATAATGGGCATCGCTGCGCCATGATTTTTCTGATCCAGCGCATGGATGCCCATTGTTTCGCTCCCGCGGATCATATCGACCCGGCCTATGGCGCCGCATTGCGCACCGCGGTCAAAAACGGCGTGGAAATGTTTGTCTATGACGTAACACTGGACTTGCAGCAAATCCGTCTGGGACAAACCGTACCATGGGACCTGAACCGCTTGCAGGTTGAGGAGTTGAAAAGTTGAGCAGACGACGTTCCCGGCACAAATGCCGTTTGAACGCGAATCAGATCCTAGCTGTTGGAAGGTGCCGCGCCAGGCTGGTCATTCAAAAACCGGTACAAGGTGGCCCGCCCGACCCCGAGCAGCTTGGCGGCCTTTGATTTGTTGTTGCCGGTTTTTTCCAGAGCCGCACGCACCGAGGCATAATCGAGCTTTCTGCCCGATCGCGGAAAAACTGAATGGGGGTCGAAAACTCCGAGTTCAGCCGGCAGATGCTCGGACCGGATGACTTTCCCGCCGCATTTCACCGTGGCGTAATGAAGCGCATTCTGAAGCTGACGGACGTTCCCGGGCCAATGGTAATCCATCATGAGCGACAATGCCTCCCGTGAAATGGAAACAGCGCCGTTCGCAGCCGCGCCGTCGATCTGTTCGAGAAAATGCTCCACCAGCAGCGAAATATCATTTTTCCGATTCCGGAGCGGCGGCACGTGAATCGGAATCACGTTAAGTCGATAAAAAAGGTCCTCACGAAATTGTTTCCGGGCGACGGCTTCTTTCAGATCGGTGTTGGTGGCGCTGATAATCCGCACATCCACGGATACGGTTTCTTCGCCGCCGACCCTCTCAAAACGGCCGGTTTGCAGGAAGCGCAACAGCTTGACCTGCATTTCCCTGGAAAGCTCGGCCACCTCATCCAGAAATGCGGTTCCTCCGTGGGCCAGCTCGAATCGTCCTTTCTTATCCCGTATCGCCCCGGTAAAAGCACCCCTGACATGACCGAAAAGCTCACTTTCAATCAATCCCTCGGGCAGGGCCCCGCAATTGATGGGCACAAAAGGCCCCTGATCCCGGCGGCTGGCGTGATGAATGGCCTCGGCCACCAGTTCCTTACCGGTACCGGTTTCTCCGTAGATGTGCACCGGGTAGTCATAGGCCGCCAGATCCTGAATCTGCTGAAAAATCTGACGCATTTTGCGGTCCCGGCCGACAATGCCGGCATACCCGTTACTGTCTCCCGAACGGAAACGGCACCGCAGGACATCGGTCATGTCCTTGATAAACGCCAGTACCCCGAAAGGCGCGCCCTGCTCGTCATTCATCAACGTCACCGCCATCTCAGCGTGACGGGTCTGTCCGTCTTTGGTAAGAATGGTCACCGGATATTCGGCTGTGTCGGGCAGGCTGGAGGCGGGCTCCCGGAACAGGCAGTGCTGTCCGCAAAACGGTTCGCCAAAAGCCGCGTGACAGTCCATGTTCAGGACTTCATCCCGCTTATATCCGGTAATGCGTTCCGCTTCCCGATTGAAAAAAAATATGTTCCGGTCCAGATCATGGGCAATAATTCCTTCCCGGAGGTTGTCGAGGATACGCACCAGATTGGTTTTACTGGTCAACATCCTGCTGAGTTCATCTTGTTTCATCATCGGTATTTTGTCGTTACGGTTCGTGTATGATGCGTTTACGGTTGCGCTCCCGGAGTTCGTACCCGGATTTTCTAGAAATCATTGATCCTGCCGGAAGCCGCCAGGTTTGTCAGCGCTTCCGTGTCCAGTAAATGAATTTCCCTGCCGGCCACATGGATCAGACCGTATTCGGCCATGCGGCCCAGCATCCGGGACAGGGTTTCCGGGATGGTGCCCAGAAAACCGGCCAGATGGGCTTTGGAAAATGTAAGATGGACGCGCTGGTCGCTTCCCTGCTCTGATGCCAGCATCAGCAGATAGGCCGCCAATCGTCCCGGCACTTCCTTTAACGTAAGGTTTTCGATTTGTACCGTGAACTGTCGCAATCGCATGGACATGACCGCCAGCATGTTCATGGCGATCCCCGGGTTTTCGGTGATTAGATCCACCAGAGCGTCCCGTGGGAAAAAAAGGACCCGGCTTTTGACGATAGCCTCGGCATGGGCGGGAAATGTTTTCCCCGAAAAAACGGGAACTTCACCAAAAGGCTCCCCCGGACCGAAAATATGAAGAATCTGCTCTTTTCCCTCGGGCGACAATTTGTAGATCTTGATCATTCCCTCCATGTTGACATAAAGTCCGTCGGCGGGATCGCCTTCGAAAAAAATCATCTCCTGTTTTTCAAAAGCTTTTTCCACAGCGATATGCAGCAGGGCCTTGACATGCTCCGTCGGCAACCCTTCAAACATCAACGTTTTGGATATGATTTCGGCATATGGGTGCATGGGCGCCCTTTAAATAAAATTTGACAAAA
>CAZRES010000161.1:0-3092 GCA_964598885.1 uncultured Desulfobacteraceae bacterium
TGAGCGATACGACCATTTCCGCTGTATTACCTGCCAGAATTGCGAGGCCGTCTGCTCCGAGAAAGCCATAAGAATCGAAGGTGACTACCGGGTGAACCGGGGTTACTGGAAAAACGACCACCTGTATCCAGACGGCAAAACCCGCCCCGCCCTTCTCGACGACAGGCATGGTGCGTCGGTGGATGCGGCTTTTGAAAAACGGCTGACGGAAACCGAACAGATCATTTACCGGCGCCGCAGCGTACGGCTGTATAAAAAAAAGCAGGTGCCCCGGGAACTGGTTGAACGGGTGCTGGAAGCCGGCAGATTCGCGCCTTCCGCGGGAAACAACCAGCCATGGAAATTTATTGTCATTCAGGACAAAGCCGTTATCGATGAGATAGACCTGCTGGTGAAAAAATTCTGCCGAATCGTCATGTATGCCACCCTGCCCCGTCCGTGGGTGACCAAACAGGTGCCCGGTGACAAAAATGCCCGCCCAAAGCCCTGGCAGAAACTGGTCTACCAGCTGCTGCTTCGCCTGAGAGGGCCCAACGAGCTGGACCCGCGCGCCCTCGGCGGCATCAACGCCATTGTCAGTGATCCGGATTATCACACATTCTTTCATGCGCCCACGCTCATCATTCTGCTTGCCGATCGCCGGGGAATCGGTTCCATCGATTTAGATACCGGCATCTGCGGACAAAACATGGTGATAGCCGCCCACGCAATGGGACTCGGCACCTGCTATGTCAGCCTGATTGACGGATTGCAGGGGTTTCCCCACTACCGGAAGAAACTCGGTATTGAACCGCCCTTCGAGATTGTTACATCCATTACCCTGGGATTTCCGCAAGGACAGGTGGACAATGTCGTGGAAAGAGAACAGCTGCGGGTAGAATGGATTTAACGTTTTTTTTGTTCTGTTTTTTGGAACGATCAACGGGGTATTCAGATGACGTTGAAAATGGAAAAACCCGATGCGGTGAGCCGGATTTGCGCCCGGGACGATCCGGGCATTCTGGACGGGGATTTAAAGCAGCTCCGCGAAAAAGCCCGGCAGGGCGGCGCCACAAACGCGAGTGTGATCCGCTCCGATCAGGTGGTTTTCCGTTCATCCATCCGGGAACGGGTAAACGCCGATGACCGTTTCCCGTCTGTCCACTGGCCTCTGGTCTACCCGAAGGACGATATTGAAGAGGCGATACGCGCTTATCAATACGGCCTTTTTTTCAGGATTCCAACCCCGCCGGAAATGCCCGTCTACGGCGGCGGCCCCATTGACGATATTGATCACCGAAACAGGTATGTCCGTTTATACGACCTTGTCACCATGCTTGAATCCGCCTGTTTTTACAATGGGTATCATCTGGCCATGGGTCTTGCCGCCGGCAACTGCCGGAGCGTTTTTTGCCGCAATGAAAAACGATGCTGGCCCATGCTGAAAGGAAAAGCGTGTATTTATCCCAACAGGGGACGTCCTTCCCTGGAAGCTGCGGGGATCGATGCGCCGGCAATGGCCGTTCATGCCGGCTGGGAGTTCAACGAAAACAGCCATGAGGTCCTGCTCGCGGGGCTGGTTATGGTGGCATGATGCTCCCATCAACAATACTTTCCCGGAAAAAAGATCAATGCGCTTCCCCAGCCGCGGGTCTTGAACACTTGAGGCGTTTTGCCTTGGCACGGGGCGCAGACGATGCCGTCATCATCTCCGTCCGGGACGTTCTCATCGATCCCCGGGTGCGCTTTAAATGCATGATACCCAAGTGCTACATGTCCGGCAGTTGCGCCCACTGCCCCCCGCACGGCTATTCCGTTCAGGAGGTCCGCGACATCGTTTCACGGTATAAATGGGCGGTTTTTTTCCGCAAGCGAGTCGACAGTGCGATCATTGCAGCCAAAAACCTCCATGAAGCCATCGATTCCGGCATCATGGACGATAAGGGGAATGCCATCAATCTGGGCGGACACTATATTCTGGTGTTCACCATCGTAAAACTGCTCCAGAAAAAAGCAACGGATTCCGGTTTTGGACCCACCCACGGATTTGCCGCCGGAAATTGCCGGGATCCGTTCTGCCATCTGCAGCCCACCTGCCAGAACCTGGTGACGGAAAAGGGATGCCGGCATCCGGAACTCAGTTCCTTTTCCATGGAGTCCTGCGGCATGGATGTCTACCGAATGGCGGCAAGGGCGGGATGGGATCAGTTTCCCATCGGCGGGACGTGTGAACCCGACAGCATCCCTCGGGGAAGTTTAATGGGGCTGGTGCTGGTCAATCCGGCAGGAGCGTGAACCCATGCTCATAAAACGCATAAAAAACAAAAAACACGATCTTAAAAAGCTTCAAGACAATTTTATTGCGCTCAAACAATCCAATATCACACCGCGGCAACTCCCTTATCTGGTTCGGCAATGGCGTCTGTGGCTTCAGGTTACACGGAATTTTGCCATGATCGAAGGCTCCTGGCTCAAAGGCTTCAAGACGTACGCGTCCATTTTCAAAGGATCTTTCCAACCCAATACCCGCGCGAAAATCAAACCGCCGCCGGAAACGGATCAGGCCAGATGAAATCCATTTATTTTGACCTGAATATACCGAAAATACTGGCTACGAAAATGCTGGGTTCCGTATTCCCCTGGGTTTATGCTTCGCCCCTGTCGCCGGTCCGTTTTGGCGCACTTGCCGATCCGCCTCTTCCCGGCCCCGACTGGGTGAGGGTGGACAGCATTATGGCCGGCATATGCGGCACGGATATTTCCATGTTTTTCGTCAAAGCCAGTCCGTCCATATCCGTGGCCGCCCTCCCGGGTGTTCCAAGGGTTTTCCTGGGGCATGAAGTCGTGGGCCGCATCTCGGAAACCGGGGCAGGTATTGCGGATCTGTCGGCCGGCGACCGGGTGGTCATGCAATCCTATCTTCCGTGCTGCGCGGTAAAAGATATCGACCCGCCCTGCCCCTCCTGCGGCAGCGGCAATTACTGCACGTGTGAAAATTTCTCGGAGGGCGCAATGCCGGCAAATACCGGGGCCGGCTTCAGTGACCGGTTTGTCGGGCATAGGAAACAATTTTTAAAAGTGCCCGACGACATATCCAATGACCAGGCGGTCCT
>CAZRES010000161.1:3192-5787 GCA_964598885.1 uncultured Desulfobacteraceae bacterium
ACCATCCATGATGCCCTGCGATGGCTCAAGGCCGGAGGCGATTATATCATGATCGGCAACCAGCTCGAACCGGTCTCGTTTGATCAGACGCCGCTCTGGCATCAGGAATTGAAAATGATCGGCACAAATTCCCACGGCATGGAATCCTATAACGGCAGGCGGATCGCCACGTTCGATCTTGTGATTGAAATGATAAAAGATGGACGTCTCAATCTGGATCCGTTCATCACCCACAGGTTCGCCCTGGAAGACTATCGGCGGGCATTTAAGCTGGTACGGGAAAAAAAAGAAAACGTGATCAAGGTGGTTTTTGAAATCACCTGAATTCATGTTACCTGGATCTGCCGTCTCGGCGGAAAGGCCAGTATGAGAGATACGCTTTTGCAATACGGACTTCACGGAGATATGCCGGATTTGCTGAAATCCCTGCCGGCACTCGGCCGGCTGAAACAACTCCAGCCCTCCTATATCAAACGCGCGGAAGCGGCGCAAAAGGTGGCCCGCCGGTTTGCCAGGGACCAAATGCTGCCCCGGGTGCTGGAAACCGATAAACAATGCACTCAAAATCCGCAATGGTTTGACTGGGCGCTCTGGCAAAAGGCCAATCGCGCAAAATTAAATATCAGCCCGATTCCCGAAAAACTGGGCGGGCTCGGGTGGAGCGCGCTGGGCAACGCGGTCATGGTCGAAGAACTGGCAAGCGTCTGTCTTGCCGGGGCCAGCAACATCACCTTTAATACCTTCGGTCTCCTCGGCGCCCTGGTGGAATGCCGCACAGGCATTGTGCTCAATATCATCCGGATGATGGTTGAGGCCCAGAAAAAAGAAAAGCCCATGTTCTGGTCTTGGGCCATCACGGAGCCGGCAGCCGGATCGGACATGGAGGAAGAAAGCGGCATGAAATACATGCGGCCGTCGACCCGTGCCGACAAAGTGCCGGGCGGATACCGGATCAACGGCGCCAAGTGTTTTATCACCAATGGAAGCCTGGCCGACTTTGTCATTGCATCGATTCCCTTAGACCCGTCAAACCCTCTGGAATCCATGGCGACCTTTCTTGTGCCGGCATCCGCAAAGGGGTTTTCCGTGGGCCGGGTGGAGCGCAAATGCGGCCAGAAAGCCAGCCAGACGGCAGAGCTTTTTTTTGACAATCTTTTCGTCCCGGAAGAAAACCTGTGGGAACCGCCGGGCAGGGGACTGAGGCACACAAGAGAAATCCTGTCCGTGACAAGGGGCTACATCGGCGTTGCCGCTCTTGGCATGGCCAGAGGAGCCCTGGAGCATTGCATACAGTATGCGGCAAAAAAAAAGATAAAGGAGCACCGGCTGATCGACGAAGAATGGGTGCAGATGGCCATCGCCGATATGGTAAAAGACATTATGACGCTGCGCAGCAGTTGTTACAATTTTGCCGTTGCCCTTGACACCTGGCATGCCTGGCAACTGTTTGATCGGATTCCGGTTAAAATCGCCTTAAACCTTTTGCCCGGAAACATACTGCTCGGCAAGGGCATTCAAGCCATGGCCGACAGTGAAATCGGGTCAAAAATCGGTTCCTGGTACAAACACCGGCTGGTGCCGGACGAAACCGTGGAGCAGTTCGTGGCGCTTGGCTCCACCGCAAAAGTCGCGGGCACCGACCTGGCCGTCCGCATTTCTTCTAAAATTCTGGATATCGTGGGTCTGGAGGGGTTGTCCCATGAGTTCGGCATGGAAAAGTATTTTCGCGATGCCAAGGTCACCCAGATATACGAGGGAACCAACCAGGTCAACCGGATCGATATTTTCAATCATGAAATCGGAGCGCTTTTATAACGAAAATGAATCCGCATATGCCCGATGACCCTATTAATGAAGCTGCCGCCGAATGTCGTAAATTTTTAAAACATGAAATCCACGACTACGTGCTCGACGCGGACCGGCAAAAAACCGCCGACTGGGTTTATTCTATCTGGGAAAAAAGCCGGCAGCTTGATCTGCCGGTTCTTTTGCTGCCTGAAAATTCTAACGGCGCCGGCTTTTCTCCTTGTTCGGGCGCAGTGCTCCTTGATATTCTCGCGGTCGAGTGCGCTGGTATTGCATCGGTCTTCGCGCTCCATTATGCCGGATGCGTCGCTCTGATCAGCGCGGAGGACCATCTCCAGTCGCTGCTTTTCCCGCGTTTGACCGGCGCCGGGACCCGCGGTCCGGCAATGATCGCCCCGGTTTTTCCCTCGGAAACCCATGGCCATCGAATCAAAGTGGAAGAAAACGATCACGGCCTGGTAATCCATGGAACCACCGCCCTGACGGGCAATGCCCTTTCCGCCGACATTTTCTGCGTGTTTATCGAAGACGACGATGACACAGGCGAACATATCACATGCGTGGTTCTGGAAAAAAACACCCCCGGCCTCTCAACAGGCCGGCCGGCGGATTTGCCGGGGTTGAAAGTCAATGGTTTTGCCCCGATTATTTTCGACCATGTCATAATTGATCGTCAATGGATTGTGGGAGGCCGGAAAAATGCAAGTGCCGTTATGAAAAGGACAAAGGACGACCTTTTCCGATTTATCGCGGCCATGGCCATGGGCGCGGCGCGCAGCGCCTGTGAAA
>CAZRES010000162.1:0-5784 GCA_964598885.1 uncultured Desulfobacteraceae bacterium
CCGCGTTTTGTTCATGTCGGGATATACGGCCAATGCGATTGCCCATCATGGTGTTTTGGATACGGGTTTTCATTTTATCCAGAAGCCGTTTTCGATGAAAAAGCTGTCGACTAAAGTGAGTGAAGCATTGGAAGGCACTAAAAACACGTCGTAATAATCATAAGAGAAAAGGAAATGACAAAACAGAAGAAAAAACCGGAACGCGACATTGAAAAGCATTACACCCAGCAGCAATTTGTTGTCAAGCTGCGCCGCCTGGCCGACTGCATTGAGCAGGGCAAGCGATTTCAGATTCAGATCGCCGGGGAACGCATTACCGTGCCTGCTGATGCCGTGTTCAATATCGAGCATGAACGCGGGTCATCCATGGAGGAGATGGAGTTTCAGGTTAAGTGGACTGTTTGATTTGCACACATAACTGTCGCCTCAGCGTTGGTTATAATTATATAAAATTTTGACTTTTTAGTGTTTTTTATCTCGACCACCACATGAGCATGTGATATCTTCAACAAACTTCGCTTAGAGATCAATCCGAGAAATATTCTGTTATTCCTTTCAATAATCTAATGGGAGGATGCCATGTCTATACTTTTTGAACCCGTAAAACTGGGACCTGTTGAGATTCAAAATCGGTTTATCCACTCGGCAACCTATGAAGGAATGGCTCTTCCCACCGGCGAAGTAACGGATGAAATTGTAAAACGCTATAAAAATCTTGCCAAGGGAGAGGTTGGACTCATTGTTCCAGGGTATATGTATATTCAGCATAACGGACGTGTGTTTCCGCAACAAACCGGTATTGCCTGGCTCGCTCACGGCAATCCGTGACGATTTCTTCAAATTTTCGCATATCTCCCTTGGTCGCTGCATAGATCTGTTCGACAGCCTCGGGTTCAAAATCGTTATATTCCAAAATAAAATCCTCCACTTCAATTAGGACACAACACGAGCGTTTTCAGGCGGCTAAGTATATCAGGATGTTGGCTGGCAAGATAAGTCCTGACCTTGGGCAAGCCGGCAAAAACAAGGGCACCCGTGCATCAATAATGCGTTTCAGATATGGCCACAGACGGGCATCGAGATCATTGCCCTCATCGATATGGAAAATGCCAAACAGACCGGCCGGAACATTTCACAAACACAGGTATCCAGAGTGCCATGAAAATTTCATCTGATATACACCTGATTGTCACCCAAGGGGGTTACCTATCCTGTAATATGAAAACGAATTACCGGATGCATTTCATCAAATCAAGGGGCTTGATTGCGTTTTTCCAATTTTGTCAAAAACCTGTTTATCAGCTACCGGACATTTTTCCGGCTGTTTTTCCGAACCTTTTTTACAGGCAAAAACACGCAGGCCCGGCTGACGCTCAAGCGGTTTTTCATCATGACCGGGTTCCTGCCGGTGCTTTTTGCCCTGCAGACGTTTCACTGGCTGGGATTTTTGCTCGATGAGGTATTTTTTCGCGGGTACCGCTCCGCACCCGTCCGGGCGCCGGTTTTTATCGTGGGGGTGCCGCGCAGCGGAACCACGTTTCTTCATCGCCTGCTGGCCCGGGACAAGGAGCGCTTCTGCACGTTTGCCCTCTGGGAAATGATCCTGGCGCCTTCGGTTTGCGAGCGCAAATTCTGGCTCGGCCTTGGACGATTGGACCGAATCCTGGGCGCCCCGTTTGCCCGGTTGATCCGGTGGCTTGAAAACCGGGTTTTTGCAGGCCTGGAAAACATCCACCGGATTTCCCTGACAGATGAGGAAGAGGACTATTTCCTGCTTGCCCCCATCTATGCCTGCTTTCTGCTGATTCTGCCCTTTCCTTTTCCCGAAGAGTTGGGGGATCTGGCCTGTTTTGACGATAAGGTCCCCAAAGCGGATCAGGAGCGCATTATGGATTTTTATAAGGCCTGCCTCAAACGGCATTTATACGTAAAGGGGGCGGAAAAGACCTTTTTGTCAAAAAATGTGGCCTTTTCGCCCATGATCCGGGCACTGAAAGATGCTTTCCCGGACTGCCGGATCATTGCGACCGTGCGCAACCCGGTCAATGCCGTGCCCTCCCATATCAGCTCCATGATGACCGGCGCTGCAATCTTTGACAACAATGTCCGGAAAACCGCATTCAGAGACCAGATGATCGAAGTCCAGCGATACGCCTATACCCACATCCTCGAAACTCTCGGTGACAACAGAGGATGTGAGATGATCGCCTGCATGGAGGATCTGCAGAGTCATCTGGCCTCCACTATCCGGGCGGCTTATCAAACCCTGGGATTTCAGATAACACCGGAATTTGAGCAATATATCCGGGACCAGGACCGCCGGCAGAAGGCCTATCAAAGCATGCATCATTATGATCTGGCCGCCTACGGCCTCACGGAAGCCGATATTTACAAACGCTTCCACGACATTTTTGAAAAAATCGGCTGCCCCCTGCCGGCCGGAGGCAAAGACCCATGGACCAAAACAGGAACCGCATCGAATGCATAACGCAAGCGGGACAGATTGATGACGCTTTCAAAATCATACAACAGCCCTGGAAATGCGGGAAATTCGCCGGCTGCAAGCGACCTGCGGGTGATCGTCATGTCTGATGCCATTGCCAGCCGCAATGGCGTGGGATCCTACTACACAGATCTGGTCGGGCATCTCAGGGACCACCTGGCGCACGCCGAGCTTATCAGCCCGGGCAGCGGAAATGACAATCATGCCCACAGCCTCACCTTTCCCCTGCCGGGCGACGCCACCCAGCGGGTTTACCTGCCCAGGTTCAGGCAGGTCCGGGGAAAAATCCGGAAAGTTTCGCCTCATTTGATCATCATTCCCACGCCTGGCCCCTACGGGCTGTTGGGATTTGCAGCCGCCCGGTTCCAGGGTGCTGCCATTTGCGCCGGCTACCACACCCGTTACGAAAAACTGACCCAATTATACTGGGCCTCCGCATTTTCAGCAGCCAGCCGGCTTTACATGAAATGGATCAACAGGGTCCTGTTCGGCTCCAGCGCCCGGGTGGTGGCAAACAGTTCAGAAATGGCTGAAGAGGCCAAACGGGACGGTGCGGAGATCGCCGAGATGATCGGAACGCCCATTGCCAAGACGTTTCTGGCCGACCCGCCGGCGGCTTTGCCACCACAGCTGGCTTCGGTCTGTTATGCCGGCCGGCTGGCCCTTGAAAAAAATATCCACGGAATACTTGAGGCAGCCAAAAACCTTCCCCACATCCGCTTCACCATTGCCGGCGACGGACCGCTGCGCGAGCAAGTGGCCGGATATGCAAAAGATTGTGCAAATATCATATATGCCGGATGGATCTCCAGGGACAGAGTGAAAAAACTCATCGACGATTCGGATATGCTGCTTTTGCCCTCAGAGGTGGAGGCCTTCGGCACCATTGCCCTCGAAGCCATGGCCCGGCGCCGGCTGGTTTTGGTGTCCGAAAATTGCGGCATACTGGATTGGCCGGATATGGCTGCCGGCCTATACACGGTCAGTAAGAAAGAATCACTTGCGGATGCGATCTCCCGGATTGCAGGCCTCAGCCATGGGGAGCGACTGCAAAAAGCAGAGGTTGCGCGTGCGGCTGCAAAGGCGTTTAACGATCAGACCATCAGACAATGGATTGAACTGTTTGCCGAAGTTGCAGCAGACAATCACAGACCGGGAAACAATGAAAAACAGTCCTGCCGAAAAATCCGGAAAAAGCGCAATTGTATCCGTGCATGATGTCATGCCCGAGACCCTGCCCCGGGTAAAGGAAATCATCGGGCTGCTCGAACGGATGAGGGCTTTTCCGGTGACACTTCTGGTGGTTCCCGGCCGGCAATGGTCAAAAAGGGCTATAGCGGATTTAAACGCGCTGCAGGCCAACGGCTATGAATTGGCCGGGCACGGCTGGGACCACATTTGCGGAGAAAAAACATCTCATTGGCATCGACTCCATGGACAATTGATATCAGGAAATGAGGCCGAACACCTCTCGCTTTCCACTCCGGCGGTTTGCGGGCGCATCCAGGCCTGCTACCGCTGGTTTGAGGAGACCGGACTGGCTCCGCCCATGCTCTACGTCCCGCCGGCCTGGGCAATGGGCCGGATTTCGGGAAAGGCCCTGGACGTCCTGCCTTTTCGCCTCTATGAAACCCAACGGGGAATCTATGATTCGACTGCCGGGCTTTTCACGCAACTGCCTGTGGCCGGTTATATGGCAAACACGCCCTTTCGGTTCACCGCGCTGAAATTGACCAATCTTGTCAATCGATACCTTTTTTCCCGACCGCTGCGCATCGCCATCCATCCCCAGGACCTGAGCCTTCCAATGGCAAGGGATTTAAGGCAACACCTGAGCCAAACCCATCAATTTCTGAGCTATGGGGAGGTGGTCTGCAAATCTGTTTTTCCCTGTGACTAAGGCTCATTCAGACTTTAATCGGTATTCGTATAGCCGGTTGGGATGATCCTTTGACATGCATATGATGTGGGTCTGATTTCCAGGCGATCAAATTTATGAATTACCGGGTAAGTTGCGAAAGCGATGAAGGCGATATTCCGGGGCAAACAATGGGTTTGCGCCCGGACTTATTCGGTTATCGGGTTCGATTGTCCATATAATAACTGTTTCCTCCGTTGCTTTTGACTTTCTTTTTGATTTCAGAGGCCACGGATACAAGCTGCCCGTAGGATTGAAATGCACGGTGATCGGTTGTGACCACTGCAATGGATATCGTCAGCAAACGGTATTGTCTTTTCCTGCCCAGACGATCATAGCTCCAGTAAAATTTATTTCTTATCTCACTTTCCGCACCCCTTTTGAGCGGGTGCGATGATTTTTTTCATTGTAAAAATACTGAGTTTTAGATATAAATAATTGATATTATATAAGATAATAAGAATTGGATATTTTGTGTCCTGATTGATACACTCGCCTCACCCATTAATCAAAGCAGATGAGGACATTATGGCACAATTTCCCACTGAAGATTTTACATTCATCAATGTTGGTATGTCCCGCCGGAAGAGGATTTCTGGAAGATTTACGATCTTACCTCCGGTCAGGACCGGGTGATGCTGTCCGCCTTTTTGTACCTGGCGGCCCGCCGGGGGGAAATTTTCCGGCTTCAGTGGACGGATGTCGATTTTTCCAACAACCGCATCCGCCTGGGTACCCGGAAACGACGGGACGGAACGCTTGAATACGACTGGCTGCCCATGAACACGGAGCTGAAAAATCAGCTTCAGTGGTGGCATGAAAACCGCGTCTATAAAGACAGCCCGTATGTTTTTGTCTGCGACGAGGAGTACAGCTTCTGCCGGGAGTATTGCGGGGAGCCGTTTATCATGCGGCGGCATTACATGCATCGGATGTGCGAAAAAGCCGGGGTGACCCCCTTCGGATTTCATGCCATCCGGCATCTGGTGGCCAGCAAGCTGTACCGCATGGGAAAGCCGCTGGGGGCGATTCAGGCGATTCTGCGGCATAAAAGCGCGGGCACGACGGAGCGCTACCTGAAATCCCTGGGGCTGGAAGAAACACGGGTGCACCTGGAGGCGCTGTGCGACATGCGCAGCCCGGTCACGGAAGCAAAGGAAGCAAGCGGCAAAAAGCCGGCAGAGGTCATCAATATAAAAGACCGCCTGGAGAAGCGCTCGCAGGCGGTCTGAAAAGAGGGGCATTTTGCAAAACCGTTTCCAAAACCGTTTCCAAACGATTGGAGCGGAAGTCGGTTTTGCTAACCTTCCGATATCATTGGTGGTCCCAGCGGGACTCGAACCCGCGTTTCCGGCGTGAGAGG
>CAZRES010000163.1:0-5589 GCA_964598885.1 uncultured Desulfobacteraceae bacterium
TGTCCTATGTCAGCCCGTCGGTGGAAAAAATGGTGGGGGAATCCGTGGCCGCGCATATGAATCGGACCCTTGAAGAGCGCCTCACCCCGGAATCCATGGAGAAAATTTACACCGTTTTTACCGAGGAATTTGAAAAGGAAAAGGATCCCTTTGTTGATAAAAACCGATCCCGTGAGATTGAAGTCGAGCATTACCGGGCCGACGGTAGCAGGTTCTGGGTTTCCGTAAACGCTTCGTTTCTAAGGGATGGAAACGGCAACCCCATCGGCATCCAGGGCGTGACCCGGGATATCACCGAACGAAAACGGGCCGAGGAGGAACAGCGGAAACTGCAAGCGCAACTCGTCCAGGCCCAGAAAATGGAATCCGTGGGCCGGCTGGCAGGCGGCGTAGCCCATGATTTCAACAACATGCTTTCCGTGATTCTGGGACACGCGGAACTGGCCTTGGAAGAACTGGCGCCGGATCATTCGGTATATGACGACCTTAAAGAAATCGACAGCGCCGGCCGCCGGTCTGCCGGCCTGGTCCGGCAGCTCCTGGCCTTTGCCCGCAAACAGACCATTGCCCCCATCGTACTGGATCTTAATGAAACCGTTGAAGGCATGCTCAAAATGCTGCGCCGGCTGATCGGAGAGAACATTGACCTGGCCTGGCAGCCGGGGCAGCAGCTCTGGCCGGTAAGGATGGACCCTTCCCAGATCGACCAGATCCTGGCCAATCTCTGCATTAATGCCAGAGACGCCATTGACCAGACGGGCAGGATCTCCATTGAGGCCCGAAACGTGACCATTGACCAAAAGCACCTTGATCGATATTACTATTTTGTCCCCGGCGATTATGTTCTGCTGGCCGTGACCGACGACGGCTGCGGCATGGATACGGAAACCCTGTCGCACCTGTTTGAGCCGTTTTTCACCACCAAGGAGGTGGGAAAGGGCACGGGCCTGGGTTTGGCCACCATTTACGGCATTGTCAAACAAAATCGCGGATTCATTACCGCGGACAGCGCCCCGGGCCGGGGAACCACTTTTACGATCTATCTGCCCCGTCACGCGGCAGCCGCCCCAACGGATCAGGAACGCCGATCATCCGTGCCCCTTGCCCGTGATCATGAAACCGTGCTTCTGGTAGAAGATGAACCATCGATCCTGAAAATGGGCAAGACTTTTCTGGAACGGCTGGGCTACCGGGTATTGACCGCCGCCGCGCCCGAAGATGCCATCCGCCTGGCCCATGAACATTCCGGGGAAATCCATCTGCTCATGACGGATGTGATCATGCCGGAGATGAACGGCCGGGACCTGGCCGTTCATGTGGCGTCCATTTATCCGCAAATCAAATGCTTGTTCATGTCCGGCTATACGGCCGATATCATCGCCGGCCGGGGCGTGCTGGAAGAGGGTGAGCATTTTATTCAGAAGCCGTTTTCCAGGGGTGAGCTGGCGGTCAAGTTTAGAGAAGCATTGGGGAATGATGAATAATGATGAATGAGGAGAAGAAAATGACTCAGGAAATCATCTATCCACAATTTCATGAAGCGCTGCTCGCCGGGGACCGGGCTCGGTGTGCGGAGCTGGTTTTTCGATTTCTGGAACAGAAAATGGCCCCGGAAACCCTCTATACGGATATTTTTCAGCGGTCCCTATACCGCATCGGCGAACTCTGGGAGCAGAATAAAATTTCCGTGGCCACGGAGCACTTGGCCACCGCCGTGACCGAGCATCTCCTGTCCGTTGTTTATCCCCGGATTCTTGAGAACCAGGCGCCCAACGGTAAAAAAATGGTGATTTCCTGTGCGGTGAATGAATATCATCAGGTGGGCGCGAGAATGGTGGCCGATATCATGGAGGGCCTGGGCTGGGATGTCTGGTTTCTGGGGGCTAATACACCGGTAAATGATCTTCTTTCCCTGATTCAGGAAAAACAGCCTGATGTCCTGGGCCTGTCCGTCAGTATTTATTTTAACATGACTTCCCTTGTGCGAACCGTTGATATGGTTCGGTGTCATTATCCGGGGCTGGATATTGTCGTGGGCGGCCAGGCCTTTCGCCAGGGCGGAACCGAGACGATCAAGGGCCTTGAAAAAACCATTCTGATTCCGTCGCTGGCTGCCGTGAAGCAAATCTTCGGACCGGAGGCGCGTTCATGATCAACGGGGATATTTATTCCGCCATTCAGCGATACTGTTACGATTATGCCCCGCTTTTGTTTCTGCATCTGGATGCCGGCGGCCGGGCCGTGGCCGCCAACCGGTTTACGCGGGAACGGCTTGCCGCCGAGTGGCAGGGAAAAACACTTGGGGAGATATTTTTATTTGTGGAAGAACCCTTAAACATAGTGGAATTGAGAAATCAGCCCGCCCAGGTGCATCTGATGAGCGCCGCCACAACAGCCGGGCTTCCCGAAACCTTCCGGGTGCGATTTTACGCTGTGGGAGATGAGACACTGATTTTCGGGAGTCTGGACGCCGATGAAACCATGACCCTTCGCAAGGAATTGATTTCGCTGAATAACGACTTGAATTCCCTGACCCGGGAACTCCAGAGGAAGAATCATGAACTGGCGGATTTAAACCGGCTTAAAAACCAGTTTCTGGGCATGGCGGCCCATGATTTGCGAAAGCCCGTCAGCGCCATTCTCAGTTACTCGGAATTTCTCATGGACGAGGCCGGAGACGTTCTGGACGAGGAACAAGCCGGTTTTTTGAAAATAATTCATGGCTCCACGGAACTGATGCGACGGGTGATCGACGATTTTCTGGATATCTCCATGATCGAGGCCGGCCGGTTCGACGTTACTGTTTTGTCTTGTGATATGCGCCGGATCGTTGAAACGTCCGTGGCTCTAAACCGCCTGCCGGCCCAAAAAAGAGGCGTAAACCTTGCCGTGATTCAGGACGGCGATGTTCCGTCTGTTATGGCGGATTATGTAAAAATCGAGCAGGTGCTCAACAATCTGATATCTAACGCCGTGGAACATTCGCCGGCCGACGCAACGGTCGATATCCGGATAACCGCCGACGAAAGCGGCGTGGTCGTGGCGGTGAGCGATACCGGGCCGGGAATCGCTCCGGAGACGCGCAAGACGCTTTTTTCGCCCTTTGCCCGGGGTGGGGCCGCCAAACCCGCCGGAACCAAAAGCATGGGTCTGGGGCTTGCCATTTCCAAAAAAATCGTGGAGGTCCACGGCGGAAAGCTCTGGATCGAGGATAACTCCGGCGGCGGGACCATGTTTGCTTTCCGCCTGCCATTCGTATAAAAGCAAAAGGGAGAAGTTCAATGACAAAGGAAGAATTGATCGCTTCAGCCCACGGGTTGACGCCTCCTGCCGTCCTCTGGATGCGCGAATTTTCCGAAAAACGGGAAGAAATAGCCGCTGAGGTGAACCGCGTAATGGTCGCGCGGCCGGACCTGGAAAAACTGGTAGGGCCGGATGGAAAACGCATGAGCGAGGAAAACAACCGCAATTTTTCCCTGTTCATGGAGTCGCTGATGACGCATTTTCAGGCCGAGGTGCTCGCGGACACGGTTCTCTGGGTGTTTCGGGCCTACCGGGCCCACGGTTTCCAGACCATTTACTGGCCGGCCAACCTCAACACCTGGATGGAAACCCTGAAAATCCAACTTTCGTCGGAGGCGTTTAAGGCCATTACGCCGTTTTACGTCTGGCTGATAACCCATATTCCGGCGTTCGTCCAATTGACCGACCCCGCCGGACGGGACGAAGGGACCTTGGCGTGCGGGCCGGGACACTGATAAGGAAATGATGAATGATGAATGAGGAATTGTAGATGATGAGTGTGGAGTGCGGAATGATGAATGATGAAAGAGAATTTCCCGTGGAAACAGGGTTGAATATTCTGGTGGTGGAAGATGATCCGGACATCCGGTTTGCGACCGTACGGTTGCTTCGTAAAGCCGGGTATTCGGCGGCGGAAGCGGACACCGGGGAAATGGGGCTTCACCTGGTTCGTGAAACGCATCCGGATCTGGTGCTGCTGGATGTGATGCTTCCGGATCTGGACGGCTATGAGATATGCCGGACCATCAAGATGGACCAGGACTTGAAAAATACTTATGTGATCCTGCTGTCCGGCTCGAAAACCGGATCCGGCGACCAGTCGGAAGGTCTGGAGATGGGAGCTGACGGGTATGTGGTGCGTCCGGTGTCCAACCGGGAATTGTTGGCACGGGTTCAGTCCATGGTCCGGATCATCCGTGCCGAGCGGGACCGTGACCGCCTCATCGGCGAACTCCAGGAGGCCCTGGTCAGCATCAAGACCTTGCGCGGCCTTTTGCCGATCTGCTGCCATTGCAAAAAAATCCGGGATGATAAAGGCTATTGGAGCCAGTTGGAAAAATACCTGCACGAGCATTCGGACGCGGAGTTCTCCCACAGCATCTGCCCGGAATGCCTTGGAAAATTATATCCGGAATATGCATGATTTTTTTTATTGGTTTTCAGGGGTTTTCCTATGCCGATCTCCGCAATTTCAGACAATTTTACCTGATTTGGCCTGATTTTGAAAAATGCTACACACTGCGCAGCAAATTGAGTTGGAGCCATAACCGATTGATTATGCGAGTAGATGATGAAACGGCGCGGTATTCTTACGCTCGGGAAGCCACGGAACAAGGTTGGACGGTAAGGGAGCTGGAACGTCAAATCAGAACCGCGAGTTTTCAGCGCCTGCTTCCATCCGCCAGGGAATCTTCAACCCGAACCCAAATTCGACGGCACCCTGAAATAGAGGTCCTGGCGGGATAAAAGGAAGCCTTGTGAGATGATATTTAATGATGCGTGAGGCAAGAGAAAAAATGATGGAAACGACGGTAAGTATTCTGGTGGTGGATGATGATCCGGAAATCCGGTTCGCTGTGCTCCGGTTGCTTCGCAATGCCGGTTATCCGGTGGCGGAAGCGGAAAACGGGGAAACGGCCCTTCGTCTGGTTCGTGAAACGCGCCCGGACCTGGTGCTGCTGGATGTGATGCTTCCGGATATCCACGGTTATGAGATATGTCGGACCATCAAAACGGACGAGGAATTGAAAAATACCTATGTGATCCTGCTTTCCGGTAAAAAAACCGGATCCGACGACCAATCCGAAGGCCTGGAGATCGGGGCCGACGGATATGTAACCCGCCCGGTATCCAACCGGAAATTGCTGGCCCGGGTCCAGTCCATGGCCCGGATTATCCGTGCCGAGGCAAATCTGAAACAGATCGAATGGATGCTCTCTCCAAAGGCGGCTCCGGGTGATGCCGGCCGGAGCCAAAACCATGATCAAGGCTATGGCGACCTGACCGAATTGAATCATGATGGGATTATTCTGAAATCCATCGGCCCTGAACATCTGAAAAGTTTTGCCGACGATTATCTGGAATTGCTCGGGACTTCCTCCGCGATCTACGAGGCAAACGGCGATTACGCCTTCGGCATTTTCGCCTCGGGGTGGTGCCGGATGATGGATGGCGCCTCGCGCCGGCTTTGCGATACGCCGGACAATGCCGAAGCGATGAACTCCGGCCGATGGTTGTGCCATGAATCCTGCTGGACGCATTGTTCCCGCGAGGCCATTTTGCATA
>CAZRES010000164.1:0-5499 GCA_964598885.1 uncultured Desulfobacteraceae bacterium
CATGCCGTAAAACGATTCCAGGTTCGCGGCGGTCAGGGTTTGGGTCGTGTCGTCGATCAGGGTCAGCAGGGCGGTCAGGGCATCGCCGACCGGGTCCGGTTCGGTGGGCCGGGGCTGGTCTTCGGCCGGGGCCGTTTCCAGGGCGATCAGTTTCACGCGACGGGCGAGCTGCCGGGTGGTCAGGTCGTCGGCGATGCATTGCCGGACCAGATCGATTTTGACCGGGGTGTTGGGCAGTAGTTGGGTGAGCCTTAGCCGGCGGGAATGCCGTATTCAGGTCATGCATAGGCTAAACGGCCCTTCGGTTCAGGAATAGGTCTGCCCAGGTTTGTAGCAGTTTCAATCCACTCCTCAATTATTTTTTCCGCATTGCTAAGAGCATCCTGATAGGTCTTGCCATCGGCCATACATCCTGGAAGCTCCGGAACTTCAGCTAAAAACGCATTATCCTCGGAACTCCAAAAAATGATGATTTCGTATTTCTTATCCATTGTTATTCTCCAATACGAATTTGATATTTAAGGATCAAATCCCGAACTTGTTTAACCTGATATGATTTCCCTTTACCTTCTTTTGATTGGATATTGAGAATTTCTTCGACGCCTTCCATGGTAAAAATGTGGTGGTCGCCTTTTATGCGCTCATCAAACCCAAGACGCATGAGCAAGGCACGCAATGCATCGAATGGGACGTTAGCATCCGACTTGCGCATCAAAATATGTTCATATAATTTTTTGTATTTACCCATACACATTTCTTATCATTTTTAGATATGCATGCCAAGATTTTCTATTGATTTTGCCAGTTTCACCCTCTCAAGATCAATTTCGTTGATCCGATAATTTTTGCAAGGCCCACTAGGCGCCTTTTTTCAATGAATTTCATATTAAACCTAATAGTTAAAGCATATTTCACGAAGTTCCCACTATCCCGGAGTTTACTTCCGGGACGTCCCGGAAGTAAGATTTCAGTGATCTCCATCCGGGGGGATCAGTTGGTGCAGGAAATGCCCCCAGGTGTGTTGCGCGGCATTGACGGCGTTGATCAGGGCCGTGATCCGGGTTTCCAGGAGCCCCCGGTTTTCCCATGACCAGCGGGGGATCATGCCGTAAAACGATTCCAGGTTCGCGGCGGTCAGGGTTTGGGTCGTGTCGTCTATCAGGGTCAGCAGGGCGGCTATGGCATCGCCGCCGTCCTCTATAACGATGACCTGGCCTTTCTCTGGTTGTTTCCCACCTTGATTCCGGGATCAATTGTTCATACCGACCCATGAGTCAGCCCTCCGGAATCTGCCCCAGCCAGTCGGCCGCATAATCAGCGATCTCCTGCCAGCCCGGTTCCGCAACGACCCAGTGGGCGTGATTTTCAAATTCCCTGTAAGTTGAAACGGTTTTGTATTTCTCGGCCACCCGCCGAACCACCGACGCGGGTGTGATCCGGTCTTCGGCGCCGGCGATCACCAGGACGGGGCAGGTCACTTTTGAAGCGTCAACTTTTGAGGCGCCCTTTGGATCCAGGAGCCAGTACCCGATTTCGGCAGCGGCCCGGCCCGATTCATAGACAAATCGGTCGTAGACCTCCCGCTGCTCTTCGGGCGGCAGCAGGTGCAGCATGGAATACGCCGCTTCATTGAACGTCTGGCGCATGGGTTTTTTCCAGAACTTCCATGTGGTCTGCATGCTCCAGAAGCTTTTTATCACAGATGGCCGGATGGCGATAATGCCGGCGGGCGAGGCCGGGGTCAGCAGCACAAGGGCTTTGGCCAGCCCCCGGCTTCCCATCATCTGGGCGAGCAGCGCGCCCATGGAATGACCCATGATAATGGGTTTTACCTCAAGGGCCTGGATTTCGCGTTCCAGGTCTTCCGCATAATCCAGCAAACTGGTGGTTCCCAGTCTGGGATCCGGGTCATCCTTCGGGTCCATGTCATGATACCGCAAGGTTGTCGTGATACACCGAAAGCCTTTGGTTTCCATCACAAGTTTGTAGTTTTCCCAATACCAGGGTCCGCCCATCATGCCGTGAATCATGAAAATGGTATCTGCCATGGTCTTCCTCCTCCTCAAGGATTTTGGAGAATCTACCGCTTTTAGTTCAGCCAGGCCAGGACCTGGCTGCGCTGAAGGTGGGCGGCCCGGTGAAAATAAGCCCAACGGCTGTTGTCAAAGCCGGGCTTTCCCCGGACCTTTTGCAATCTATATTTGCGCTGGCCTTGAGACATGTCGTCCCATGCAGTGTCGCCGGAAAGGGCCTCTTTCCGCCACTTCAGTTTGTCATAGACCGGAGCACCCGTATGCTTTATCCACCGTTTGCAGCGTGTTTCAGTATTACCGGACTGGCCGAAAAGCTTCCAGATCATCCCGTATTCCTTGGGGAAATCGGCTTCCAGATCGGCCGGCTGCTCCTCGCCGCCGTTTAGCTTTTTCATGCAGTTGTAAATCAGCCGGACGCCGTCAAGGCAATAAGATCGGTTGTCCCGTTTCGTGAGTTTATTAAGATGATTCCGATAGCGCCAGGTCTGGAAGGGCAGGTCCGGATAATCAAACGCCTCGACATGGCCGATTTGAGGGACAAAGATATCCGCGAAGGTATGGAAGTATTGGGGTTTCCAGCCGCCGCCCTTTTTCTCCTGCCAGATTTTACCGACATCGTTTTCTGCATTGTGTCGGCCGGAAAATCCGAAATGGGAGAAGGTATCGGCAACCGTATGAAGGGCCACTCCCAACCGAACAAGCTTGAATTGGGGATCGGTTTCGGCCAGAGCCAGATCGACCAGCCGGGCCGCCAGATCATCTTCTTTCATGGATGCGGGTGTGGTCACATAGGAAAACCGGCCGGGCTCGGCCCAGCGGATCCGCGCCGGCAGAAAATGAAATGGCATGTAAATTTTTTTCTGAACATTCCAGCCAAACGCTCCGAGGTCGTAATGCGCCGTCCGGACCGTATCGAAATGCTGGTTCTCAAACGGCTCGATGGGCTCGCTCTCAGTGGCAGCGTCGACATACTGGGAGGCATACGCCACGGTTTCAGCCTCGGCTGCGGAAAGTCCCGCCAGCTCCGCCAGATGGTAAATGACATAGTAGTGAAAATCGAGTTGCATCGGGCATCCCCTTCAAGAGGTTATTGATCCAATGCGCCTGGTGTGGTTATCGGCTTTGAACGACTTGCATTACCAGCGGCCCATTCAAGCCTTCCGCATCGGTCCCGCCGCCCATAGTTAAGCTTAACTGCTTTTCGATATTCATAAATCATTTAGTTTACATTTTACAACCCTTTATTGCCATCCTTCTAAAAGAAAGATTATCTAATTGTGCTGGGTCCCGCCGTCTTCAAAGATGAGGTTGTGAAGCTGACCGGTCATGGTTGGCCTCCTCATGTTGAGAAGATACAATTAAAAATTCAGTGCATGATGCATACCAGCTTCACCGGATAGAGCGATAGCTTCAATATCTTGATTTTTTTATGAATTAAATTTAAATCCGCTTTCGGTAGTGGTTAAAGTGGCACATTTTGTTGCAAGCAGCATCAACCGGATGAGGCAGAAGGTGACGTTTTTGGAACCGACGGTTGCCGGAATCTTCGCTTGGCGGGATCTGCATATCGACAATTTCATAGGGATGTGTTAAGAGAAAATCCCGAAATTCAATTTATTGGTAAAAGCTTTACCCAGACCGAAGAGAAAAAGAATGGAAATGTTATGCGTTTAGCGGATCACGTGGCCGCAGTGGCTGTTTTTGCGGTGTGGCTGTTGGTCAGCGGCCTTGCGTTTGCCGGTGATGGTGTCCCGGGAGGCGGGGATTCCTCGGATAAGCGGGTAGCCTATCAACTGGAAGAGATCGTGGTCTCCGCCACCCGGAGTCCGGCGGATGCCCGGAATGTGGCCGCGGATATCACGGTGATCCGGAAAGAAGACATGGAGAACATGCCGGTTTCCACTGTGGCGGAAGTTCTGCAATATGTTCCCGGCGTTTATGTGGAGGTTGCCGGCGGGGTCGGAGCCCAGGCCACGGCCCGAATCCAGGGGGCCGAAATCCGCCACACAGCCGTTTATCTGGACGGCGTGCCATTGAACATTCTGGCCAATCCCTTCACGGATCTGTCCACGCTGTCTGTATCCTCCATCGAACGCATTGAAATTTATAAGGGGGCGGCATCATCGGCCTGGGGATCGGCCCTGGGCGGGGTCATCAACATCATTACCCGTGAGCCGGAAACGGAGCGGCGGTTTACCGGCGATGTCCGGGTTTCCGCGGGGGAATCCCGCACCTGGAAGACCGGAGGGGCGGCCGGCGGAACCATTGATGATTTTGGATATTTTCTTTCCGCCAACCGGGATCGGAGTGACGGGTTTTATGCGCATTCCGGGTATCGGCGGACAACGGCGCATGCAAAGATTGCGTACGCCCCGGCTCCGGCCGCCCGGGTCAGTCTGACTGCCGGCGTCAGCGACGGGAAACAGCATGATCCGGTCATCGGATATCCGGAGTTCTGGGACGATATGCAGCAGGAGCGGGATTATCAGCGCCTGCTTCTGGAGATCGCACCATCTGATGCACTGGAAATTGAGCTGGAGGGTCGCCGCCACCGGTTCGATGCCCTGATCGAAGATGTCTACCCGGACCGCCGGGAGGTATTTAATGATTACACGGATGAAACCTGGGGCGGCGGAGCGCGCCTGCGATACGGCATGGGAAAAGATGGGGCCCTGACTCTCGGGTTTGACGGGGATTGGGGAACCTATGACTGGCACGGCTATGACAGAACCTATTACACCGGCAACTGGGCCCTGTATACCCATCAGACCGTAATCGCCGGGCCGGTTTCCATCAATGCGGGGGCGCGGTATGACCGGAACCGGGATTTCGGGTCCGAGGTCAGCCCCTCCCTCGGTGCGGTATGGCATATCCTGGAGGGCAGGGCGCTGGTGCGGGCCCAGGTGGCCCGGGGATTTTCCGCGCCGCCGCCGGGCTGGGTCAATGACCCGGTGTCCGGCAATCCGGACCTGGAAGCCGAAACCGCCGTCAATTACCAGATGGGCGGCAGCATCCGGCTTTTTCCCATGATCAGCGTGGGAACCAACCTGTTTTACGCGGATGTGGATGACCTGATCCGGTATGATTTTGATGCGCGGCAATATGCCAATATCGACCGGGTGGTCCGCAAAGGGGTGGAGGGAAGCCTCAACGCAGCATTTGATTTCGGTCTTCAGGTGTCAGTTGCCGCGGTTTACATCGATGTGCGGGATAAAGCATCCGATCGAAGAATCAAGGACATTCCCTCGGCCCGGTATCATGGAACCGTTACCTATACGTATAAGTGGATGACCCATTCCGTTCTGGGAACCTGGACGGACCACAATTCTTCTTTTCCCGAAACCCAGGATGAACGCTTCGTTTTCGACTACCGGTTCCGGGCCGTGCTTCCGGAATGGGCCGGATATGGGAAGCCCGCTGTTTTTGTCAATATCTACAATATATTCAACACGAATTATCTTTACCG
>CAZRES010000165.1:0-5399 GCA_964598885.1 uncultured Desulfobacteraceae bacterium
TTTTCATGGCCGAACAGTTCGGATTCCACCAGGGAAGGCGAGATGGCCGCGCAGTTGACCGGCACGAACCGGCTGCGGCTCCGGGATGACGCGGAATGAATGAACCGGGCCACCACTTCCTTTCCGGTGCCGGACTCGCCGGTGATCAGCACGGCGGTATCCGAGGCCGCCACCCGGCGGGCGTTTTCCATGACCTGCTTCATCTGTTCGGAAACACAGACAATTTCCCCGCCGCCCGATACCTGGAAAAGCTCTTGTTTCAACTCGATATTTTCCGCCATAATACGGGAAATACCGAGAGTCCGCTCCACGGTCAGCAGAATCCGCTCTTCCTCAAAAGGCTTGGTGATATAGTCCACCACCCCTTTTCGCATGGCTTCCACAGCCGAATCCACCGTGGCATGGGCCGTGATAAATACCACCGGACACGGAATATGCAATTCCCGAATGGCCTCCAGCAGCCCCATGCCGTCCAGATGGGGCATGCGGATATCGCTGATGACCATGTCATAGGGATGGGACCGGATCATCTCCAATGCCCGCCGGCCGTCGCCGGCCCGATCCACGCTGTAGCCCTGGCGGATCAGCATGATGGCCAGCAGGTGCTGCATTTTTTCTTCATCGTCGACAACAAGAATATACGCCATAATGGTTATCCCTTTACTCCACCAGAGACCGGCAAATCAATGATTTTCGGCTCTCTGGGGATCTCGATGACAAACACGGCCCCGCCGGTTTCACTGTTTTTCGCTTCAATCCGTCCGTTGTGGGCGCCGATCACCTGGGCGGTATAGGCCAGCCCCAGCCCCGTGCCTTTGGTCCGGGTGGTGAAAAACGGATCGAATATTTTTCCCAGGGCGTCGTCGCAGATGCCTTCGCCGTTATCGGCAATCCGCAACTGCCAGGTTTCCGGAAGGCATCGGGCCTCCACCCGGATGACGCCGTTTTCGCCGCAGGCCTCGGCCGCGTTTTTTAAAATATTGTCCACGGCCCGCCGGCACAGATCCGGATCCAGATACGAAAGACAGGTGCCGTCGGGAACACGGCCGTCCACGGTCATGTTAAGGGCCGAGGGCATGCGGCCGAACCGTTCCAGGCAATCCTTGAGCATCTGATTGGCGTCCGCCACACGGAAAGCGGGTTTGGCGGGCTTGGCAAACAAAAGAAAATCCTCGATCAGGCTGTTGATCCGCCGGATTTCCTCGTCGATATACCCGATAATCACCGGATTGGCATCGGAAAACGGATCCTTTCGGAGCACATCAAAGGAGCTCTTGATGATGCTCAACGGATTTTTGATCTCATGGGCGATCATCATGGAAAATTTCCCCATTTCCGCCAGCAGATTCTGCCGGGCCATCTCCTGGTTGGCTTTTTCCACGGCTTCCCGGCTGCGCTGCAGGGAATCGAGCATGGCGTTAAACGCCGCGGACACCTCACGGGTTTCCGGCGGGCCTTCATTTGCCGTGCGGAGGCCTTCCTCGCCGGCGCCGATTTTCCGGGCGGTCTGGGCCAGGCGGGTCAGGGGCGCCACCAGGGACCGGGAAATAAAAAAGAAAATCGCCAGACACAAGGCCGTCAAGGCGGCCGTGGAAACAATAAAACGGACGGTGATGCCGGTCAGCAGGGCCCGGATCTGGGAGGTGCTGTAGGTAATGCGCACATCCCCGATCACCTGGTATTGTTCATCCATCACCGCCGGCAAACCGCCCCAGCCGAAGGCCTGACTCTCCTCGCTGGAGGTCTTCAGTTGCACCGGCGCGCTCACTTCGGAGAGCGGGCCGGGAAGGACTTTTTCGGCATGGGCCAGCCGCTTTCCGGTCTGATCGAATATCTCCACTTTCACCACATCCTGTTCGGAGAGCAGATTGTCGGCCAACTGGCCCAGCATGGCGCGCTGATCGATCAAAATTCCCAGTTCGGCGTTGAGCGCCAGATAGCGCGCCAGAAAAGCGAACCGCTCGTCAAACCGCTGCCGGGCGAATTCATGAAACATCTTTACGCCCATAAACCCCAGCGACAACGACGTCACGCTGATGATCAGAAATGCCGTAACCAGTAAACGCGCATGAATGCCGGGTGATTTCACGGGCCGATCCTCACGGGCGGATAAATATCATCGGGTATGCTGATGCCCAGTTTTTTCAGGACCCCGCTGTTCAGCCATACCTGAAACACGGGAATCCGCCGTTCCTCCGGCATTTCCCCGGAAGCCAGTTCAGGAGCCAGTTCCGCGGCCTGCCGGCCCAGGTCCCGGTAATCAAACACAAAGGCAAGCGCGGCCCCGGAATCATAAAAGAATTGATTATAACCGATCACCGGGGTTTTTTTCAACACCGCCTGCTTGATGATATACTGGGCGATGCTTTCCGATATCACCGTCCGGTCGGGAATCAGCCAGATGCCGTCGATGTGCTCCCATGACCGGCCCAGAACATCGGGGATTTCCGCGGGCGAGGAAACCGTGATCGGGACCAGATCCATGTTTTTCTGCCGGGCCGCTTCGGCCGCCCCGGCGAAAAACTCCTGATTGATGGCGGGATCATAGATAATGCCGAGACGTTCCAGCGACGGAAGTCCGGCCTGGATCATCTCCAGTTGCACGGCCGGCGGAATATTCAAGGAAATCCCGTGGGCCGCGCCGGCGGAACCGATGATTTTTTCGGGGTTGAGAATAATGGCATAGATCCTGGAGGGAAAATCGCCGGAAAACGCGTTCCACACGAAAGCGGCGGCTTCGGGCCCCACAGCCGCCACCAGATTGACACGTTCATCCGCGGCAATCCGGGCGGCCTGATCCGCCGCGGCCTTTTCCGTGAGGCGGTCGAGAAACACTTTTTGAATACTTATCCCCGGTAGACCGGCGAATTTGTCGTACATGCCGTCGGCGGCTTCCACGTAAGGCCGGATGTTTTTCGATACAAAGATGACAACGCCGGATGGCGGATCAACTGCCGCGGCATGGGCCGGAAACGGCCCAAACAGATAAGCGGATAAGCCGATCCCGGCAGCGGCAAAAATAAGATGGAACAGAAAAAATCCACGGAGCACCCATGGCCGCAGCATATGCAGGTGAGGCCTCCGCGGATGCGTCATGCCACCGCCGTTATCTGGGGTCCGAGTCGGTTTCCTCAAAAAGACTTCCCACTTTCTGCTTGAAATCCGTGGTCACTGCATCCACGTCATCGAGTTGGGTGATGACATACGGTGTGATCATAATGATCAGCTCGGTCTTGGAAAACGAATCCGATGCCCGTCCGAACAGAAAATTAAGCACCGGAATGCTGGCCACCCACGGCATGCCGGATGAACCTTCGGATTTGGTTTCGCGGATCAGCCCGCCGATGACGATGGTCTGGCCGTTCTGAACGGTCAGGGTGGTGTCGGCGGCCCGCTTGAAAAACGATGGATAGCTCTGTTCGCTCACCTGGACGTTGTCGGCCTGTTCGCTGACTTCCTGGGAGATTTCCATGGTCACCAGACCCATTTCATTGATATGGGGCGTCACCGACAGCATGACCCCGGTGTCCCGGTACTGGATGCTGGTGGAGAGTACATCGTCGTCATCCCCGCCGTAGCGGTAGGTGGAAGACGCCACCGGCACTTCGGTGGATATGTCGATTTGGGCGGGCTTGGCGTTGGATGCCAGGATTGTGGGGGAAGAAAGAATATTGACCTTGTTTTTCGTTGCAAGGGCCGACATGGCCGCGGTCCATCGATCCGGATTGCCGATGGTGTACTGAAGGCCGCCTTTGCCCATTGTCGCGGTGAGCAGACTGGTGCTCATGCTGGCGTCGCTTTTGACATAGGACCATTCCACTCCCAGTTCGCTTTGATCATCCAGGGTGATTTCCGCGATGGTGACTTCGATGAGCACCTGCCGGGGAAGCACGTCAAGCTGGGCCAGCAGGTTCTTGATCATCTGATAATCGGCCGGGGTCGCCTCGATGATCAGGGAATTGCGATATTCATCGGCGGTGATGGCCACCTCCCCCCGCAGGGAGCTTGAGCCCACGGAGATTTCCCCCCCGGCCGAAGCCGCTGTTGCGGAAGGGTTGTCCGACTGGGCGGGCTCGTTGGACGTTTCCTGCTGGACGGAACGGCTCAATGGGTTCCGGGTGGTTACCGGAGTTCTTCCCTTCTGATCCACCGGCTGCCTGCCGGAAAAGACGGAATTGAGCAGGTCGGCGATATCGCTCGCCTGGCCGTTTCGGACCGGATACACATAGATGCCGTGTTCGGTGCTGAGGCTGGGGACGTCATATTCTTTGATAAAGTCAGAAATATACTCAAACAGCTGTTCTTTGCGGCTGATCACCAGCAGCATATTGAGCCGCTCAATGGGAATCAGGTTGGCCGCCGACTGAATGGCGGGACCATAGGAAACCAGCATTTTGCCCAGAACATCGGCAAGGGATGCCGCGTCCGTATAATCTAACGCATAAAACCGGTAATTCACCTGGTCGAAAATATCCGCGTCAAACACTTCCACCAGACGCAGTACCTTTTCGATATTATACAGTTTGTCCACCACCATCAGGATATTGACATTTTCAATGGCGATCATGGTGCCGTCGGCCGATATAAAGGGAGTCAGGATCTTGCTCATTTCCGAGGCGGCAATGGAGTCAAGGGAAATGATCTGGACCACCATCCGGTTATCCGGGGAAATGGGTTTGAGGTCCGCGTCCGTGCCGGATGGGATGGGCAGACGGACGGCGTCTTTGGCGGGCATGATCTTATAGATATTGTTCTGTTTTACCGCGGTCAGGCCGTGGGTCTGCAAAATCTGATAAAATACCGGGAACAGATCGCTGCGCTCCAGTCTGCCGGCGGTATGGATGGTGACTTTTCCGGCCACGCCCGTTTCCAGCATGTAATTGATTTCCAGCAGTTCGGCAAAGGTCCGGATCACCTCCACCAGATCGGCATTGTCGAAATTAAGCACCACCCCGCCGTTGTCGGATACCGCCCCTGCTTCAGCCGTTTGCGGTGTTTTGTCGGCATCGTCCAAAGATACGTCCTGACCCTGATTTGTTTCCGGGTCTCCTGACTGCACCTCGACGGCATCCGTATCTTCGGATTCATTGTCGATCACCATGATCACCGGATCATAGTCCTGCTCCTCTATCTGGTTTTTCGTTGCATCCGCTTCGGGTTGAGACGAACGCCCTGCCCCAGCAGGGGCAGATGGTTTTGTCTCCGATCCGTTATCGCCTCTGTCATCGGTGATAACGGTCCTCATTGATTCTTCCGCATCATTTCGGGAATCGGTTGCTTCGGAATGCACCGTAACGGAAGAGTTTCCTGGTGCGTGCGAACCCGCCCAGGCGGCGCAAGCGACAAGCTGCAGACACAACAGGCCGGTCAGCCCCAGTCTGGATAATTTCATAAACATT
>CAZRES010000166.1:0-5376 GCA_964598885.1 uncultured Desulfobacteraceae bacterium
AGCCCGGAACTTTCGGATGATATCTTCCGCTATTTACTGAACGGCATAATGTTGCTGAAAGGCGCCAATCCATATGCAGCAGCTCCGGATGCGGTCATGTTTGAAGATCCGGCCATTGCGGCCTTGATCCCGATGGTCAACCACGGCCATCTGGCGACCATCTATCCGCCGGCTGCTCAATTTGTCTTTGCGGCAGGCGCGTTTTTCGGGGGGATCTTCGGCATAAAACTGGTGCTGGTGATCATGGATCTAGTTGTCTGCTTTTTGATCATCCGGATACTTCCCCAGCTTCACCTGCCGGCCTCCCGTGCCGTGCTGTATGCCTGGCATCCCCTTCCGATCATCGAGATTGCGGCCTCCGGCCATATTGATACCGCCGCCGTCTGCTTTTTAATGCTTACCCTGACTTTAACGCTTTACAGTATCCGGATTCCCAAGCAGGGAAACGGCGGCGCCCTCGCGTCCCGAACATCCGTCCGGTGGGAAGGAGTCATTGTCACTGTTGCCGCCGGGGCCTGTTTTGCTGCCGCCGTGTTGGTAAAATGGATTCCGCTGTTGTTTTTGCCGGGCGTTTTACTGCTGCTCCTTCACGGGAATTTCCGTATAGGAATATATTGGATCGTCGGATGCGCAACAGCCGCATTCGGCATGACCGCGCCTTTCTGGCCGGAGATCAAAAACAGTTTTACCACTCTTTCGGTTTATCTGGCTCACTGGGAGTTTTCCGGATTTGTCTTCCGGGTGCTGCGGGAGACCACCGGCTCAGGCCGGACGGCCCGCCTGATTCTGGCCGCGTGCGGCGCGGCCGCTGTGGGGGGCATTTATGCACGATTATTATTCTGCTATTTAACAAGAACTTCGGACAATCTTCCGGCGGAATCCGATGAACAACAACATGCCGTACCTTTATTTAAAGCGTTTTACGCGGCAGTGTTCGCCTGGCTGCTTCTGACTCCCACCCTGCATCCCTGGTACGCCCTCTATCTGGTCTGCCTTCTTCCCTTCGCGGCAAGCCCTGCCGGCATCGTTTTGTCCTGGTCTGTGCTGCTGGCTTATCGCGTGTTGATCCCCTACCATATCACCGGGGTCTGGATGGAAGACGACATCGCGCCCCTGCTCATCATCGTCGGTCCAGCAGCCGCCTGGACGATTCATCGAACAATCAAATGGTTTGAGCACCCGTGACCCTTCTCATTGACAATCTCAATTTATCGGCAAGCATTAATAGATATTATCAATTTGACAAATCGAAATTTTTAATTTTATTTTAAATTTTTTATTTTCAACAAAATCGTAAGGTCATTTTGCCGGAGACATTGAACTGTTTTGAATTAAAAGACGCGAGGCGGCGACATAGCGACAGGGATCAGAACTCACCCTAAAACGATACGGAATTAACCGATAACAAGAAAATCATGAAAAACGGCAATATCTCACAAAAAAACCAACCGGCGCGATTCATGCGTCCTGAACTGGAAAAGCAAATATCGCTGGTCATGGATGCATGCATCGACTGCCCGAAATGTGTGGCCCAATGCGCGTTTTTGAAAAAATATGGTACCCCGAAAACCCTTGCCGCGGCCTATGATCCAGCCGACATCTCATGGCTGACGCTGCCATTTGAGTGCAACCTATGCGATTTGTGCGCAACGGTATGCCCGGTGAACCTGAACCCCGGCGCCATGTTTCTGGAAATGCGGCGGGAAGCTGTGAATCGAGGTGTCGCGCCATTTCCGGCCCACCGGGGAATCATGGCCTATGAGCAGCGTGGCATCTCCAGAAGGTACTCCTGGTACAGCCTTCCGGAAAACTGCCGCACCGTATTTTTTCCGGGATGCACATTCGCCGGCACACGCATGGACACCACCATTGCTCTATATGAATATATGAAAACCCGGATTCCTGAATTGGGAATCGTTCTGGACTGCTGTTGCAAGCCATCCCATGACCTTGGCAGAGTTGATTTTTTCAATGATGTGTTCACTGAAATGAGCAGCTGGCTGACAGCCTGCGGCGTGGAAACCGTTCTGGTCGCCTGCCCCAATTGCTACAAAGTTTTTTCAAACTACGGTTCGCCCCTTGAGGTCGCCACGGTTTATGAGTTTCTGACCGAAAACGACCTTCCTGGAGCAGACGAAGCAACAACCGCTGATGTTTCCGCACATCCGGTTTCCATTCATGATCCCTGCGTGCTGCGCAATGAAAGCGCGATACAGGCTGCGGTCCGGGAACTGGCGACAGCCGCCGGATTCTCCATTACGGAAATGTCCCATACCGGTAAAAAAACGCTGTGCTGCGGCGAAGGCGGGGCCGTGGGCTTTGTGGCGCCCGAACTGGCATCCACATGGGGAGATCTGCGCCAAACAGAGGCCGGCGATTGCCGCCTGTTAACCTCTTGCGCCGGATGCGCCGGTTTTTTAAATCGGAAAACACCTACGGATCATATCCTCGACGCCATTTTTCATCCGGAAGCCGTGGCCGCCGGGAAACGGAAAGCAGCCAAGGCCCCGCTGACCTATCTCAACCGCATCCGGCTGAAGCGTTATCTGCAAAAGCATCATCCGGCCGCCGTCTCCCGGGAGCGAAATTTTTCACCGGTTTCGGCAAAAGGCTTGAATAATCGGGGCAGCAACGTCGTAAAAATCATGATCCTGATCGGAATTGCCGCCGTCATTGCCGGGATTCGCTTTACCGGGATTTACGACGATTTCGATGCCGAAACCCTTCGGGGTGTTCTGGCATCGTCAGGCCATCTGGCGCCGGCGGCCTACATTCTATTGTATACCATCGCCCCGTCGCTTTTTTTACCCGGGCTGCCCATCACCATTTTGGGCGGCATCCTTTTCGGTCCGGTTTGGGGAGTGGTTTACACCATTTTCGGGGCCACGGCCGGGGCGTGCCTGGCGTTTCTGATTTCGCGGTACGTGGCCCGGGACTGGATCCAGGCCCGGCTGACCGGCCCCCGGTGGCGGCAACTGAACCAAAGCGTGGAGAAAAACGGCTGGAAAATCGTGGCCTTTACCCGGCTGGTTCCCCTGTTTCCCTTCAATCTGCTCAACTTCGCCTTCGGGCTGACTCCCATTAAATTTCTACCCTATGCCGTCACGACCTTTTTCGGAATGCTCCCGGCATGCATCGCATTTATCGTGTTTTCCAGTTCGCTTCTGGATCTGTTTAAAGGACATATTTCTCCGGGTCTGATCATCGGGATCCTGCTGATTGTTGTCGTATCGATGATCCCGTTTATGATCCGCAAATTCAAACCCGGACAGGCCGATCATCTGGATATCACATAACGCCCATGGAATCATTCCTGATAAAGGCGCTAAAGAAAATCTTTTAGAATGATCATTTGTTGCACACAGGAGATAACTCTATGAAAAAACGGATAGTTACCGGCCTTTTACTGGTCGTTTGCCTGATTCTTCCGAACACCGGAACGCTATACGCCGGAGCCTGGACCCAGGAGAAAGGCAAAAGCTACCACCGGCTTGCGGCCAATTATTACTTTGCCGACAGGGAATTTAATAAAAATGGAAACTCCCAGTCCATGCCGGACAACGGCGAGTTCCGCGACGTCAACCTGAGCTATTATGCGGAATACGGCGTCATTGATGAACTCACGGTCCTGGCATCGCTGTATTACAAGGATATTAAACGGGAAGACGATTATGTCAGATCCGACGCCAAAGGCATGGGAGATGTGGACCTGGGTGCGCGCTTTCGCCTCTACGACGGCGATATCGGAGTCTTTGCCGTCCAGGGTTTGATTAAAGTTCCCGAGTTTTATGATAAAGACGATGCCCTGCCCCTGGGCAACGGCCAGTATGACTATGAGCTGCGCCTGCTTTACGGCCGGTCCCTCTGGCCCATGATCCCCGGCTACATGAACCTGGAGGCCGCCTACCGATATCGCGCCAAACGCCCGAGCGACGAATTCCGTTATCTGGTGGAGGCGGGGTCCGACCTGGGGAAAAATTTCTATGCCCGGGCCAAACTGGATGCCATCGTCGGCCTGGGGAATGGTGAGGATACCATCGATGCGTTCGGCAATCCCACCGCCACCCTGGAATATGATCTGGCCAAAGTCGATCTGACCGTTGGATATCAACTGTCCGAAAAACTGGGCCTTGAGCTGGGATACACCCCGGCGTTATGGGGAGAAAACACCGCCAAGGGCGCGACCTGGACTCTTGCCGTCACCTACCAGCCCCGACGATAGCGCGGATATGATCGACCGGCACCGCATCGCTCTGATTATGCCCGCCCGCAATGAAGCCGGGTCCATATGCCGGGTTCTTACCACTATCCCCGAAACAGTGGATCAGGTCATTGTGGTGGATAACGGCTCAACTGACGGCACGGGAGACCTGGCCCGTTCCGCTGGCGCCCGCGTGGTGCGTGAAAACCGACCGGGATATGGGCAGGCCTGTCTTGCGGGCATTGCGCGGCTGGGAAAAAATCCACCGGACGTGGTGGCATTTGCCGATGCTGACGGCAGCGATAATCACGCGGCCTTAAATACCTTGCTCATCCCTCTGATCCGCGACAAACTCGATCTGGTGCTGGCCCGGCGGATTCCCCACAGCCGAACCGCCTTAAGCCCGCAGCAGCGGTTCGGCAACGGTCTGGCAACTGTTCTTATCCGCCTGTTGTGGGGATTTGAATATCAGGACCTGGGCCCTATGCGAGCCGTTCGATGGGATGCCCTTGAAAAACTGGACATGAAAGACCGCGATTACGGCTGGACCATTGAAATGCAGATCAAAGCGCTGCACCATCATCTGAGCATCCGGGAAATCCCGGTGTTGTATCTGCCCCGCCTGGCCGGAACATCAAAAATCAGCCGCACGGTGAGCGGCGTGATCAAGGCCGGCGGTAAAATCTTATGGGTCGTGGCCCGGGAAGCATGGACGGATCGCAAACAAATCATATTAAATCAATAAATCGAATGTGAAGCAGGAGAACAACGGATGCTTTCTGGCGGAAAAAAACACGGCATTGAAACGGTATCGCGCTGGGCGATTCTTTTGGCCTTCACCCTGTCGGTCGTGGCCATCACCTGCACCTTTGCGGGGGCTTTTGATCTGCGGCTGGCGGAGCCCTCACAGGCGGCCGGACTCCAAGACGTGATCATTCTGGACGCACGACCGGAAAAAGAATGGCGGCAGGGCCATATTCCCGGCGCGCTTTCGTTTTCATGGGAAAACTACACCCGCACGGACGCGGACGGCGTCAAATGGCGCATCCTGCCGCCCGAAGAACTGGCCCGTGCCCTGGGCGTCATGGGCATTTCCCATAGTGACGCAGTGATGGTTTATGGGGATGCCGACACCAGTTGGGGCGGGGAAGGCTGGCTGGTCTGGGTGCTGGCCT
>CAZRES010000167.1:0-5330 GCA_964598885.1 uncultured Desulfobacteraceae bacterium
CAACGGCCTGGCCCCGTCGAAGTGCCGGTCGATGAAGCCCGTAGACAGATTGCCGGCGATAAATTCCGGATGACACAGGATGCTGTTGACAAAGTCGATATTGGTTACAACGCCTTCCACGTGATAACCGTTTAACGCCTCCACCAGAGTTCTTCTGGCGGATTCCCGGTCGGCCCCGTGACAGATGACCTTGGCCAGCATGGAATCGTAATAGATGCCCACGGCGCTGCCGGTGCGCACCCCGCTGTCCACGCGCACGGCGCTGCCCCTGGGTTCGGCGTAGCGCGTGATCATGCCCGTTGAAGGAAGAAAATCCCTGGAAGGGTCTTCGGCGCAAATGCGCGCTTCCATGGCCCAGCCGTTGAAACTCAGGCCAGCCTGGTCAAAGGGGAGTGTTTCACCCATGGCGATCCGCAACTGAAGTTCCACCAGGTCCAGGCCGGTAACCATCTCGGTGACCGGGTGCTCCACCTGGAGGCGGGTGTTCATTTCAAGAAAATAGAAACCGCCGTTGGCATCCAGCACGAACTCCACCGTGCCGGCGCTCACATAACCGGTTTTACGGGCGAGATCGCACGCGGCTTTTCCCATGCGCTCCCGCAACTCCTCCGACACGGCCGGCGACGGCGATTCCTCGATGATTTTTTGATAACGCCGCTGGATGGAGCATTCCCTTTCCCCCAGATGCACCACGTTGCCGTGGGCGTCGGCCAGAATCTGGATTTCGATGTGCCGGGGGTTTTCAATATAACGTTCCATGAAGATCCGGGTGTCGCCGAAGGCCTTGCGGGTTTCCTGCCGGCTGGCCGTCAGAGCGGACTCCATTTCTCGCGGTTCGCGTACGATGCGCATGCCCTTGCCGCCGCCTCCGGCCGCGGGTTTAAGAAGCACGGGATAGCCGATGGAATCGGCGATGGCCAGGGCCTCGCGTTCGTCTTTAATAATGTCCACATGGCCGGGAATAACCGGAACACCGGCCTTAACCGCCAGTTCCTTGGAGGCGATCTTGTCTCCCATCATGGCGATGGCGCCCGCCGGCGGGCCGATAAACACCAGGCCGGCTGCGGCAACGGACCGGGCAAAGTGCGGGTTTTCCGACAAAAATCCATAACCCGGATGTACGGCCCGGCATCCGGCGGCAAGCGCCGCGGAAATGATTTTTTCCGCGTCAAGATAAGATTCCCTGGCATGAGCGCCGCCGATAGGTATGGCTTCATCGGCCTTCTCGCGATGCTTGCCGCGACTGTCCGCATCGGAATAAACGGCCACGGTTTTGATCCCCATGCGCTTGCAGGTCCGTATGATGCGCACGGCGATCTCTCCGCGGTTGGCGATCAGGATTTTATCGAACATGGCGTCCTCACAAGGGAATGTTTCCGTGTTTGCGCTCCGGCCCTTTGGCGGTTTTCCCTTCCAGCACCTGCAGGGTGCGGATCAGCCGATGGCGGGTATCCCGGGGAAAAATCACATCGTCGATGTAACCCCGCTGGGCTGCCAGAAAGGGGTTGGCGAAGGTGCGCCGGTAGTGGTTGATTTTTTCGTTTAACAGGGCTTCGGGATCATCGGCCGAGTGGATCTCTTTGCGAAAGATCACCTCGGCGGCCCCTTTGGGCCCCATGACGGCAATTTCCGCCGTGGGCCAGGCGTAATTGACATCGCAGTGGATGTGCTTGGAGTTCATCACCAGATAGGCGCCGCCGTAAGCTTTGCGAACGATGACCGAAATGCGGGGGACCGTGGCTTCGGTAAAGGCGTAAAGCAGCTTGGCGCCATGGCGGATGATGCCGCCGTGCTCCTGGTCGGGGCCGGGCATGAACCCGGGAACGTCCACCAGGGCGATGAGCGGGATGTTGAAGGCGTCGCAAAACCGAACGAATCGGCCGGCTTTGACCGACGCGTCATTATCCAGCACACCGGCAAGGACCGCCGGCTGGTTGGCCACCAGGCCGATGGTCTGGCCTCCGAGACGCCCGAAACCGCAGAGGATGTTCCGCGCGAATCCGGCCTGAACCTCCATGAACTCGGCCCCATCCAATATGGAATAGATCAGGACGTTCATGTCATACGTCTGGTTGGGATTATCGGGAACCAGATAATCCAGGGCCGGGTCAACGCGGTTTGCCGGGTCCCGCAAATCCAGCAAGGGCGACCGCTGGCGGTTGTTGGACGGGAGATAGCTGAACAGCCGACGTATTTCCCGCAGACAGAGCACATCGTTGGGCGCCGTGAAATGGGCCACGCCGCTTTTCCGGCCGTGAACAGCGGCGCCGCCCAGGTCTTCGGCGGTAATCTCCTGGTGGGTGACGGTCTTGACCACGCTGGGTCCGGTCACAAACATGGAGGAGGAATCCTGGACCATGAAGACGAAATCGGTGATGGAAGGGCTGTAAACCGCCCCGCCGGCGCAAGGTCCCATGATGCACGATATCTGGGGGACCACGCCGCTGGCCCGGACGTTGCGATGGAATATCTCTCCATAGGCGGCCAGGGCGTCCACGCCTTCCTGAATGCGGGCGCCGCCGGAGTCGTTTAAACCGATGATCGGCGCGCCTGTCCGCACCGCCAGATCCATGACCTTGCATATTTTCTGGGCATGGGCTTCCCCCAGGGAGCCGCCGACCACGGTGAAATCCTGGCTGAAGACAAACACCTCCCGTCCGTCGATGGCGCCGTGACCTGTTATCACCCCATCGCCGGGATAGGAGCGTTCATCGCCCAGCGCTCCTCCCCGGCCGGTTTTCAACGCATCAAACTCTTCAAAGGAGCCGTCGTCCAGCAGCAGCTCAATACGCTCTCTGGCCGTTAATTTTCCCTTTTCATGCTGGATCTTTAATTTTTCCGCGCCGCCGGCGGCAACGGCTTCCGCGCGCAGGCGCTCCAGCGTTTCAAGGTTGGTATCAAATGGCGTATCCATCAACATCTTTTGCCCTATAAATGTTTGGAAAAAACATCAGTCGGCATCTTTCGGCCGCATCATGCTTTTTCAGGTATCCTGCCGTATTTCGGCATCCGCGGCTTCCACCTCGGCTTTTATTTTTTCCCGGTACTCCTTGAGTTCGGCCCGCAGGCGATCATCCGAAAGCGCGAGAATGGCAATGGCCAGCAATGCGGCATTTTTAGCCCCGGCCTTGCCGATGGCCACGGTTCCCACGGGAATGCCGGCGGGCATCTGCACCATGGAAAGCAGGGAGTCCAATCCGCCCAGATCCGACGTGGTCATGGGCACGCCGATTACCGGCAGGGTGGTCAGCGCGGCCAGGACCCCGGCCAGGTGGGCGGCCTTGCCGGCCGCGGCGATGATAATTTTGGTGCCCCGGGCTTCCGCGCCAACGGCGAACTCATGGGCGCGATCCGGGGTTCGATGCGCTGAAATCACTCTGGTCTCGCACGACACCCCGAAATCGGTTAACACCCTGGCGCTTTCCTTCATGACGTCGTAGTCTGATTTGCTCCCCATCACCACGGAAACCAGAAAAGAAGCTTTTTGATGAGCGCTGTTCATTTCAGGAAACCTCCGCTAAAAATACATTGGTTTTTCGAACCTTATCGGCAAAAGCCGTCAGTTCCGATGACGCCGGCTGAAGAGCATGAACGTCAGCTTCGGTCATCACCGCCGTCATGGAAGGGACATGCATTTTTTCAGGAATGGTAACCCCTTCCACCAGAGCCTGATGCAGCACGATAACTCCGGGTCCCAGGGAAGATTTAAACACCACGCTTTTAAAACCGATGAAGCAGTTTTCGCCGACATCACAAGGGCCGTGTACTACGGCGCCGTGGGCCAGCGAAGCGCCTTTGCCGACGCGAACCGGTGTTCCGCCCAGCGCATGGATGATGACCCCGTCCTGAATGTTGGCTTTGGATTCAATAATGATCGCCTCCACATTGCCTTTTGTGCACGGTTCATCGGCGCGAATCACGGCATTGGGCCCCACATAAACGTTTTCGCCGATCTGAACGTTTCCGATCACCACGGCTGACGGATGAATACAAGCGGTGTCGGCAATACGGGGTTTGTTTCCGGCATGGTTTCTCTGGATCATGGTTTGCTCCTTTGTCAGGTTATGGATTCAGGGATGAATGAGACGGTTCATGGCCTCTTTATATTTTTCCGCTGTTTTTTGAATCACATCCTTGGGCAGCTCCGGTGCCGGCGGCTGTTTATTCCATTGAATTTTTTCCAGATAGTCGCGAACAAATTGCTTGTCAAAACTGGGCGGGGACATCCCCGGCTGGTAGGATTCGGCCGGCCAGAAACGGGAGGAATCCGGGGTAAACAGTTCGTCGATGAGAATCAGTTCACCGTCGGAAAAGCCGAACTCAAACTTGGTATCGGCAATGATAATGCCCCGTTTTTCCGCATATTCGGCGGCAAAGGTATACAGCTTGATGGCAATGTCGCGAACTTTTTGTGCGGTTTCCGCCCCGATCAGATCCACTGCCTTCTCAAAAGAGATATTTTCGTCATGGGCCCCGGCCTCGGCTTTGGTGGACGGCGTGAAAATCGGCTCAGGCAGCCGTCCGGCCTCAACCATGCCCTCCGGGAGCGGTATGCCGCAGACACAGCCGGTTTGGCGATAATCCTTCCATCCCGAGCCGACCAGATAACCCCTTACAATGGCTTCGATGGACAACGGGTCGGCTTTTTTGACCAGCACCGCCCGCTGATCCAGTTGTTCGCGAAGCCATCGTCCGTCGTTTTTCCAGCCATCCAGCGGCGGGTTGACCGCGACGATATGATTGGCGATCAAATCTTCTGTTTTGGAAAACCAGAAATTCGACAACTGCGTAAGGGTGGCGCCTTTGCTGGGGATGGGGTTTGGCAGAACATGGTCGAACGCCGAAATTCTGTCGCTGGCCACCAGCAGAAGATGGCGGTCATCATCGGCAAGATAGACGTCTCTAACCTTTCCCTGGCGCAGAAGTGAATAGCTGCCGGGCGTTTTCATGATCGTTTCTCCTTTTGTGGATTTTGCAAAAAAAAAAGACCGCTGCCCGTTTCAACAAACGAGCAGCGGTCTTACATTCTAGGCGCACCCTTCAGCCGTGGCGAAGAGCCCGCTTCAACTTTAAGACATCACCGATATGTTTTGGTTAATTTCGGTAAACCCCCCGGGAAAATTGCGATAAACGCCCTTTTCCCGGCAGATTGGCGATTAAAATAAAATCAAATTTTCAGCAAGTCAATAAAAATTTTCAGATTTCAATTCAGATTCAGCTTGATTTGCTGTTGATGAGTTTTAATAAATTGGCGTCCAACGTAAAAAGGATCACTCTTTCCCCGGTCACGGTGCTGATATCCGTATGCAGACTTTTTACCTTTACGTTTA
>CAZRES010000168.1:0-5233 GCA_964598885.1 uncultured Desulfobacteraceae bacterium
TTTCGGGCGCCGGGCAGGGCCGGGGCGGTCCCCATGTCCAGAAGGCCCAGTTCGGCAAGCTGCTGGGTGGACACCGGAGCCGGGGCCTGGGTCAAGGGGCAGAACGCGCTGCGGTTTTTGGGAAAAGCGATGACTTCCCGGATGGAGGGAGCATTCAGGATCATGGCCGTGACCCGATCCAGTCCCAGGGCCATACCGCCGTGGGGCGGGGCCCCGTATTCCAGGGCATGGACAAAAAACCCGAATTTTTCCGCCACTTCTTCATCAGAAAGACCAAGGGCCGCAAAGATTTTTTTCTGCAGATCGCCGTCATTGATCCGGATACTGCCGCCGCCCAGTTCCTCGCCGTTGACCACCAGATCATAGGCCCGGGATTTCAATGCCAGAAGCGCGTCGATATCCGCAGGATCAACATCGGTCCGGTCGGGCATGGTAAAAGGATGATGGCTGGACGTCACTCCTGTTTCCGTTGCTTCAAACAACGGAAAATTTGTCACCCAGAGCGGACAATAAACATCTTCGGGTATCAGGTCGAGCCGGCCGGCAATGTGGAGCCGGAGCTGGCCTAGGGCCGAGCAGACCAGATGCCAGGAAGGATCGGCGATCATCAGGATCACGTCATTGGTCTCCGCCCCAAAGCGTTTCAGGATTTCCTTTTTTTCGGCATCGCTGAAAAACTGGACGATATTGCTTTCCAAACCGTCGTCGGCCACCCGCATCCAGGTCATGCCCCGGGCTCCGAACCCCGGAACAATTTCCTTGGCGTATTCATTCTGCAGAATGTTCTTGCTCAGTACCGGCGACTGGCCTTTGACGTTGATACCCTTGATGCAGCCGCCCCGATCGAGGATCTGTTTGAAAATGGCGTATCGGGTATTGATAAAAATATCAGTGGCATCAATAAAGGTCATGCCGAAACGAAGATCCGGCCGGTCATTTCCCGCGGTGTTCATGGCCTCTGTCCAGGTCATGCGGGCAAAGGGCCGGGGCAGATCAATGCCGCCCACGACAAACATGCGCACGGTGAGTTCCTCGAATACGCGGTAGATGAACTCCTCGTCGATAAAGGAGGCTTCCAGGTCAAGCTGGGTGAATTCGGGCTGGCGGTTGGGCCGCAGGTCTTCGTCCCGGAAACAGCGGACGATCTGGTAGTAGCGTTCCATGCCGGAAACCATCAGAAGCTGTTTGAACAACTGGGGCGACTGGGGCAGGGCGTAAAACGTTTTGGGGTAGTGCCGGCTGGGCACGATATAATCCCGGGCCCCTTCGGGCGTGCTCCGGGTCAGCATGGGCGTTTCGATTTCGATGAAGCCTTCATCGTCTAAAAACTGCCGGATGACCTTGTTGATGGCGTGTCGCTTCAGGAGATGATCCTGCATGGACGGCCGCCGCAGGTCGAGATACCGATACTGGAGGCGCAGGTCCTCGGCTACGGCTTCATCCCGCTGGAAGGCGGCCCCGGCCAGCATGGATTTTTCCGATAAGGGAAACGGCGGGGTCTTGGAGCGACTGAGGATGATCAGGTCCGTGGCCCCCACCTCCACATCGCCGGTGGGAATGTGGGGGTTTTCGGTTCCTTCGGCTCGGCTTACCACCGTACCGGTTATCTTGACGCAGAATTCGTTTTTCAGCATGCCGGCTTGCCGGCAGACTTCCCGGTCCGTTGATTCCGGGCTGAACACCACCTGGAGGATGCCGCTGATGTCCCGCAAGTGGATGAAAAGCACCTCCCCGTGATCCCGCAGGGCATCCACCCATCCGGCCAGGACAACCTTCCGGCCTACATCGGCCGCGCTGATCCGTCCGCACATGGAGCGGTTATGATAGGTCATGGCTGCTGTGTTCCTTTTTGAAAAATTGACGGCTTTTTTAGCATTCGGTTTTTTTGACAAAAGGTTTTTTGTCGGATTATCCGTAGCCCTTTATCCTATATCGGCGACGGATTAAAGCCTTTTTTCATTCCATCTTCGTCGTTCCCAAACTTCCAGAGGCTGCAGGCCGGGGTCAGTTAATTATCTTGAAATACAGGGGCGTATCGTTTATCTGTTGGTGACGGCATACGTTAAAAATCCAAAAACGCCGCCTCGAAATCATCAATCCGATCGCGGATCAATGGTTTCGAGGCCGCATGCAGCGCATCGTCAAGAGACGAGGCAAATATGGGCAGAAAAAGAACCGAAGTCATTATGGCGGATACCGCAAGCGGCATTGCAAACGCGGTAAGTGCTGTGTTTGAGCATTTCGGCGGAGGGAAGAATCTTCTGCGGGTCAGCCGGGATGTTTACATCAAGGTCAACGGCGTGGGCTGCGAGGCCCATGTCTACACCGACCCGGACGTGCTGCGTGAAACCATCCTCTATTTCCGGAAAAATGGCGCCCGGGATATTTACGTGATGGAAAACTGCACCCAGGCCAATTTCACGCGGCTGGTATTCAAAGCAACGGGATTTTCCCGGGTCTGCGTGGAAACCGGCGCCATTCCGGTCTATCTGGATGAAACCCCGGCGGTTCCGATTTTTCTGGAAGGCATTGAGGAATTTGTCGATATTTCCCGCTTTGTTTTTGAGCGTCTCATCGCGGGAAGCCATGAAAATTTTTATCTTTCCCTGCCCAAGCTCAAGACCCATTCCATGTCCCAGGTGACCCTTTCCATCAAGAATCAGTTCGGGTTCATCCACCAGAAAAGCCGCATTGCCGATCACAATTACCGGCTGCATCAGAAGTTCGCCGACATCTACCGGGTGCTGCGGCCGGATTTTGTGTTGGTGGATGGCCTGATCGCCACCACCCACGGCCATTATCCCACCGCTTATCACGCGGATAAATGCGTGGTGTCCATGAACCTGCTCATGGGCGGTCCGGACCCTCTGGCCGTGGATGTGACCGGAGCTGCCCTGATGGGGTTTGGCATAGAAGACGTCCGGCATCTGGAATTGAGCCGGGCAACCGGCATCGGCATCGGCGACAGGGATCGCATTGATATCGCCAATCAAGAGCTGTTTGAGGAGCGCAGAAAAAATCTGACCTGCGAACTGCTTGATGATTTCCCGCCGGATCTGGTTTTTTTGAGAGGAAAAGAGCGATGCTGCAAGGAAGGGTGCCGCCGCAACACGGAAAGCGTGGTGGAGATGATTTACCGGGATCACGGCGGCAAAGGCGGATTCACCATTCTCATGGGCAAGGGGATCGACCGGCAGGCGGTGGAAAACATCACCGGCCGGGTGCATATCGCCGGAAGCTGCGCCATCCAGGATTACGGGATCGCCCTTGAGGCCCGCCTGGGCCGGCGCCATGTTACCGCAAGCCCGGGATGCAACGACCTGGCTCTGACCGTCTATGGCCTGTGCAAGCAGATGGGAATCCATCCCCTCAGAATGTCAAAGGTTAACCCTCTTGCTTCCGCGGCCCTGCTGGCCACCGCCCGGATCAAAGGATCTCAGGCCAATATCGTGCCTCTGATTTAGAAGGAGAACGACATCATGGCAACCCTAAAACGGCGCTACTGGCTTATGAAGACCGAACCGTCGTGTTTTTCCATCCATGATCTCAAGGCATCGCCCGGCGGCGTTACCGCATGGGACGGAGTACGCAATTACCAGGCCCGTAACCTGCTGCGCGATGAGATTCAAGCCGGCGACGGTGTGTTGTTTTATCACAGCAATATCAAAGCGCCTGCCATAGTAGGAATCGCTGAGGTTGTGGCCTCCGGTTCCCCCGATGCAACTGCCATGGACCCTTGGGCCGAGCATTATGATCCCAAGGCCGGGCCGGACAACCCCATCTGGTATAAGGTGGATGTGGCGTTCCGGGCGGAGTTGAAAAAGCCTCTGACCCGCGATTTTCTTCGGCGGCATCCGGATCTGACGGATATGGCGGTGCTGAAAAAGGGTAACCGCCTGTCAGTGCAGCCGGTGACGGAAAACCAGTGGCGGGCCGTCATCAAGACCGGCGGTCTGAATGATCCGCTGTCGTCTAGTTGAACGCATCCGCAAAAAGCCTGCTTTTACTTGTTTTGAGATTTTTTTGAGATGCTCAATACCCATTATCAAAGGATTTTTTGTGATGGCCCTGAGGTTATTAAACAACAGGGTAAAAACTGATGAAATCTGAAAAAATATTGCTGACCGGCGCCACCGGATTTATCGGCAAGCGACTGCTCTATGAACTCGATGCGCGCGGCTATCAGGTCCGGTGTCTGGTCCGGCCGTCGGAGACGCTTACCCTGCCGATGCCGTTGAACCATGTACCGGAGATCGTATACGGCGATCTTCTCGATCCCGGTTCCCTTGGCGGCGTATTCGAGGATGTGAATACCGCCTATTACCTGGTCCATTCCATGGGCGGCCGGGATATCCGCCAGACATTGGCATTTGCGGAAAAAGATCGCGTTGCGGCCCGAAATTTTCTGCAATCCGCGGACGCGGCTGGACTTTTCCGCATCATTTACATGGGCGGACTCGGTGATGTGACCGATAATTTGTCCCATCATCTGGCCAGCCGCCAGGAAGTGGGCCGGATTCTTCAATCCGGCCGAGTCAGCACCACCATTTTGCGAGCCGCAGTGATCATCGGCGCGGGCGGCGCCGCCTTTGAAATCGTCCGGTATCTGGTGGAACGTGTGCCGGTGATGATCTGCCCGAAATGGGTTTATACCAAATCTCAGCCCATCGCCATCGATGACGTGCTTGCTTACCTGGCCGGGTGCCTGGAAAACTCCGCCACCGCGGGCATTTCTCTGGATATCGGCGGGCCTCAGATTTTAAATTATGCGGATCTGTTCCGGATGTACGCCCGGGTCAGAGGCTTAAAACGTATTATTTTCGGCGTACCCTTTGTTTCCCCGAGACTGTCCGCGTACCTGGTCAGCCTCCTGACCCCGGTACCGTCGGGCATTGTGCTGCCCCTGGCGGAAGGCCTTCGAAACGAAGCCGTTTGCCGGGAAAATCGTATCCGGGAGATGGTGCCTGTCCGCCTTTTAACTATGGAACAGGCCATCTGCAATGCTCTTGCCGAGGAAGAGCAGGGACCGGGCAAATTGTTATCCCAGCAATCCTGCTTTCTACCCGGGAGCCTGGAGTGATTCAATGCTCATATCCGCTTCCATTGAGATTTATGCGTCCATGAACGTGGTATGGGAGGTGTTTTCCGATATCCGTCAATGGCGGGAGTGGAACCCGGTATGCCGGGAATGCCGGTTTGAGACGGGAAAAGCCATGCAGGCCGGGGCCTGTAT
>CAZRES010000169.1:0-5156 GCA_964598885.1 uncultured Desulfobacteraceae bacterium
CCATCGGCGCTGAAACCTTTGCCAGCGAAGCCGACGTCTGTGACGAACCCCCGTGTGATCGCCCGGATGATTATTTCGACGGGCCGTTCATTTATTACACGGAAGACGGCATAACCGAAGCAACTCCCTATGATGGAGACGACTGCGATATCGATGATGAACAACGTATTATCAAGATCGATTCCGATCCTGATGCCGGCGGCTTTAGTCCGTTTGAGCCCGGCGAGGCCACCATGTGGATCGATATCCCCCATATGCGGGTGGATAACGCCATGGTGGAAAAAGGCTGGAAAGTCTACGTGCAAATCTGCCTGAGCGAGGAAACCGGCGAAATCTGCACCACCTCGGATTGCTGCTGCGTGATCTACATCGGCGAACTCTGCTGCGACGAAGATTATTCTGCCAGCTGCCCGATTGTCTTCCCGTACTTTACGGCGGCGGATTCCGGCTGGTGGTCAGGCGTTGCCATTACCAACGGCAGTTCTGTGGCCGGCACCGTTGATCTGACCGTTTACGAGTCCGACGGCGACGTGTTCGAACTGAACGAACCGTTGGCCATTACGGCCAACGGCATGCTGGTCTACAACCAGGCCACCCTGTACGGTCTGGATTGGACCGCTTCCGGCACCGGCGACGGCGTTGCGGGGAATTCCCGGTTCTATGTCAAAGCCGAGGGCGATGTCCCCATCATGGGCTTCGGCATGATGGCCAAAACCCTGACCGGCGAATCCATGGGTTATCTGGCAGTGCCGCTGTGCGACTACTGCTGCTTTAAATAACCGTTAACGGGTCTTATTGTTGGACGGCCCGAGTGATAAAAAGAAACGTCTGCCGCAGGATCTGCTGCGGCAGACGTTCATAGCAGGTCGACCAAAATGACATGACGTGTGTTTTTAGCGGGGCGGGGAAAGAAGACGAACATTCTTCTTTCCCCGCCTTTTTTCTCCGGCGTAATCTTATTACGGCCCCCGAACTTTTTTAGAAACCTGGACCTTGACATGCGATGGATTGCAGGACTCATCACCGCAGCAATGTTTGTTTGGACCGCCGTTCCGGCGGGAAGTGACATCTTTTCATCCGCCTATCGCCCGGCCCAATCCATAACCGTGGTTTCCACATCCCTTTTGCCCGACGTGGTTTCGGCAAAGAGCGAGGAAACAGCTTGGCGCATTGTGCCCGAAACCATCGAGGATAGCTCGTTTGCGCTGGGGTTTTACCGCAGACAAAACCCGGACCAGCCCGTGTGCCGGCTGGTGCCGTCCGGCCCGCATCCCGGGCTGTATCTGGGCGATGGCCGGACCTATCCCCATGTATCGGCCGGCGGGGAGCTGATGGTATTTCCCGGTTTTTCCATCCCCTGCGACATCCTGCCGGTCCACACGATCTGCAGCACGGACGAACCCGGTATTTACGACATCCGTCGCCAGGTTGGGGAACGAGGATTTACCGATCAATGGCAGGCAGAATGCCTCACCATTACGCGTTCCGAGGCGCTTTCCGCCGGATGGATCCGTGATGATTCTGATGTGGCGGAACCCCTTTTTTGGATTCAGGTGACGCGCCTGCGGGACAAGGAGCTTCTGGTCCGCCAGCTCTGGCAGCCCGGCGATTCCTGGTGGCTCTATGAAGAAACCCCCTACCGCCGTTCCTGGCGAACCAAGTAACCCGTTTTCTGGAGCAGTAACGCTATCATGCCACATCATTTACGCTGGTTTCGTTGCCGGGCCGTGTGCAGGGCCTTGCGGATTTCCATTCTGGCCATGATTTTCGTCCATGCGGCGTTTTCTTCGCCGGTATCCGCGGTTTCCGCGCAGGCGGATGCCACTCCCTGGTCCGGCTGGTGGTGGCCCCTTACCGAAGGCGGGATGGCCACTGGAGAGGGCTATCGCGGCCGCCCGGCCCCGCTGGAAAAATATCTGATGCTCACCGAGGGAACCACCCGGGGCCCGCTGATCACCTGGTACCTGGATCGTTATTATGATCCCGACGCCCTTGGCTGGGAAGGCTTATGTCCGTATTTTGCCCGGGCCGCCGTGATGGAGGCCTACGAGATCCTGCCGTCGTCCGAGGAAAATCTTGTAGTGCGGGTGGGGGATAAAAAGGCCCTTTTGACCCTTTGTCATGATCACGTGCTGGCCCAGAAAGCCGAAAGCGGCAGGGACCCGGCCAATCTGCACCGGTGGCTGCTGGAATATATCGGCCAGCAGAAAAGGTCCTTTATCGCCGATCTTGTTCCCACCGAAGAAGTCTGGTTTTTCCCCATCTATGCCTATGACATGCAGACACAGCGTGTTACGGCCATGACCGAATCCGTTACCACGGCCATTTTTTATGCCGACGACAACGTACACCCCGATTATATGGGCACCCGGGAGCGAAAGAAAACCTACACCTATACCCTGTCCCTGGATGCCGCGGGAAACATCACCGGCGGCTGGTGGACCGGGAGAAGCGAAACCGATCATCCGGCCATCCTGATTCTGCCCATCAGTACAACGGCCAAGAATCCTTATCTGGATTGCACCGAGGTCCGGCGCATGGCCCAGAGCGCGGATGATTTTCTGGAACTGCCGGACAATGATCCTGTTTCCCTTGATCCGGGAACCTATAACCTGGTGCTGCTTGACGAGGACCAGTATCGCATCGACGGCATGGCCGGCGATGAGTTTTTGATGACGATTAAAAAACAAGACGGCAGCAAAGAGGATATGAGGGTTGTCGTCAAGGATCTCTCCCATCAGATCGTAACATCCGAGACGATTCCGGGATCATCATCCATGATCCATCGGGTCGTCATGCAGGATCCCCCTTATTTTATTTCATTGACCCAGGAAAACTACCGGCAAGATCCCAATATCTATACCCTGACCATAGACGTCAGCGCGCCGTGGCGGCGGCCGGTTCCCTATATTCCCAAAGGCGGGCAGTGGTCCGGTTTCGCCCTGTCCAACGCCGGGGAAGAAACGGCCGAGGAAGTGCGACTGGTCACCGGCCAAAACGACGGCAGTCCTCTGCACACGGTTTTCGGTCCCCTTGATTTATTGCCGGGGGAAAAACGAAGCTTTTTCTTTGACGAGCTGTCGTGGCGGACCCATGAATACAGTGCGACCAGTTCGGTTACGCTGATATCGCGGCATCCCGTGGAGATGGTCAATCAGTTCGCCTTTGACGAGCAGGCCATGGCCGGCTTCGGCGGGGCGCCCGCCGTGACCGACCGCCTGATTATCCCGGATATTTACCATGAAATCATGGGCGGGGAGCGCTACATGCGCGGCGCCATTAAAAACGAGAGTTTTTTTTCGTCAGACCTGCTGGTGCGTCTCTATACGGCGGCAGGGATTCTGCAAAACGAAATCTCGGATCAAATTCCCGCCGGAGGCGAACTGGCCATACGCCCCGGGACGGCGCCGTTTTATTCTGCGCCGGATAACGGCTGGATGGAAATCGTTTCCATCAGCCGGCGACCGGTTTCGGGTTATCAATACATTGAAAACCGTTCCGGCTCCCGCAACACCATGGAATCCATGTTCGCCCTGCCGGTGACAGCGGGCAGAAAAATTGTTCCCCATGTGCCGGCGCCCACCGGCCGCTGGCGAACGTCGGTGACGCTGGTCAACCCCGATGATCGGTATAACCCGGTCACCATTCATCCGGCCCTTGCCGGTTCCGATGATCGATGGGACATGGTCATTGATCTGGATCCGTTTGAAAAACGCACCATTGATGTCTCGGATTTCGGAAAGATCATGGGAGATCCCCTTTACCGCTCCTTTCTTGAAATCACGGCGGAATACCCCCTGGCCGGATATTATATGTATTCCCCTCCCAACGGCGGCGATGAGGCCGCCTATCCGCTGATGACGGATGATGATTTTAAAAATGAACTGGTGCTGGCCCATCATGCCCATGAAGGAGGGCGCTGGTGGACTGGCGTCGGGTTGTTGAATCCCAATGCCTATCCGGTGGAAATAACCATGACCCCCCACGACGGCTCCGGGGAGCTGGCGGCGGATCCACAGACGCTGGTGCTGTCTCCCGGCGCATACGAGGTATTTACCGTCAGGGACCGCTTTGAAATGGCGGCGGCGGATATCGCTTTTATGACCTTTTCCCCGACAGACCCTGTTGGAGCGTCGATTGGCGGTTTTTATCTTTATGGGAATACGGGGAATCGGCAGATCGGCAATATGAAATCCCTTAGCGGGGCCAATATGTAAGGGGTTCGAAGGAAAGCGGCCGGATATTGAAAATCATTTAAGATGGGTCCGTCGAGAATCGAGTGACAGGGTTGTATAAGCGAAAAACAAAAAAGCAACAGGAGATAAAATGCGAGAAGCAATCAGCAATGGTAAAATGATTCGGTGGTTTATCGTAACGGCGGCATTGGTCGTTTTGTCCGCCTGCGCCGCCCTGCCGCTTAAACCGCCTGAAGAGGTCCTGCGGCAGCGGGTCGATCGGTTGATGACCGCAAAGGTCAACAATGACTGGGGAACCGTTTATGATCTGATTAATTCATCCTACACGAAAACATTTCCCAAGGAAAATTTTATAAACCGGAACCGGGAAATCCGATTTTCCAACTACCGGTTTGAATCCCTTTCCATTGATCCGTCAGGCGATGCGGCAACCGTCACCGTCAAGTACGATATGGGCGTCAAGATGTTCGATTTTGACGATCAGGTGGAAAAACAGCGGTGGATCCGGGAAAACGGAAACTGGTATTTGAAGGTCGACAAAGAAAAAATTTCCGCCACTCCCATGGATTAACTTCAGAACGCATGGCAATGGGAAATAACGGGCCATATTTTTTTAATTGACAACATTCTGCCACTATGTGACAGTACTTTAACGCAAAGTTCTCCGACAGTCCGGGAAAAGGCCGTTTCGGATGGCGCCTCGGGAGTAAGGTCTGCTGCCAGCCGTCTGTTTCCCGGTGGACGATAGAGAACAAAGAAAGAGATGCAAACCATCACCCAGACAACAATCAACAGGAGGAAGAAGTTGAACATAAACTCGAGATGCATCCCTATATCCCGCTCCCATTGGCTGCTGTCCATCGGCTTGGCATTGTTGACGCTTTTTATGGTGATTCAGCCAACCCCCACTTTTGGCGAGTGACTCGGTCCTGAGCTGACCGTGATTGTCAGCCCCCGAGG
>CAZRES010000170.1:0-5092 GCA_964598885.1 uncultured Desulfobacteraceae bacterium
TCTTTGCCGACGCATGCCTGAGCAGCGGCCGATATGTACAGGCTTTTCCTGAATACGGACCGGAGCGGGCCGGGGCGCCCCTCCAGGCCTACAATCGGATAAGCGCGAAGGAACTGCGCATGCATTGCCCCGTACTGCGGCCCGATATCGTGATTATTGTGGATCCGACGCTGCTCGACGGCATTGACGTAACTGCCGGCGCCGGCCCGGAAACGACATTTCTGATCAACGCGGGAAAAAACAGCGAGGCCGTCAAGGATAAGCTTAAGCTTAAAGCAGGCCAGAAGATATACGCCGTGGACGGATCGAAAATCGCCAAGGACACCATCGGCCGCGCCCTGCCCAATTCGCCCATGGTAGGCGCTCTGGCAAAAATTTCGGGTCTTGTGGACTTAACCACCGTGACCGAAGACGTGGCCAAAAGCTTTGGAAAGAAATTTCCCCCAAAAATCGTGGATGGAAACCGGGATGCCGTGAAAAAAGGTTGGGAGGAGGTAAGCGAAATATGAAACCAAGAGGAAGAAGGGAACTTTCCGCCGGCCCGGTGCTCACCAATCCGGGCAATTCCATATTAATTAAAACCGGTTCATGGCGGTCGTTCATGCCGGTCTCAGTAAAAGAAAACTGCATCAATTGTCTTTTCTGCTGGCTCTATTGCCCGGATATGGCCGTTAAGGTCGAAGACGGCAAAATGGATGGATTTGATTACGATTACTGCAAGGGTTGCGGCATCTGCGCCCTGGAGTGTCCCGGCAAAAAAGGTAAAAAGGCCATTGTCATGCAGGAGGAGGAGAAATGATGAAAACAATCGTCGCCGCCACCGGAAATGAAGCCGCGGCCCAAGCACTCAAACAGATCAATCCCGATGTCTGCGCCGCCTATCCCATCACGCCGCAAACCGATCTCATGCAGCGCTTTTCCGATTTTGTTTCCGACGGGCTGGTTGCCACGGAACTGATTCTGGTGGAAAGCGAACACAGCGCCATGAGTTCCTGCATCGGCGCTTCGGCCGCCGGCGGACGGGTGGCTACGGCCACCGCCGGACCCGGACTGGCCCTGATGTGGGAAATGCTTTTTGTGGCATCCGGCATGCGTCTTCCCATTGTCATGCCCGTGGTGAACCGGGCCCTGTCGGCCCCCTTGAACATTCACTGCGACCATTCGGACGCCATGGGCGCCCGGGATTCGGGATGGATTCAATTATGGTCGGAAAACGCCCAGGAAGCCTATGACAACCTGATTCAGGCCTTTCGCATCGCCGAGCACCCGGCGATCCGCCTTCCGGTGATGGTCTGTTTTGACGGGTTTATCATCAGTCATTCCATCAGCCGAATGGAATATCTTCCCGATGACGTGGTCGCGCGATTTGTGGGGGAATTCACACCCCAGCATCCGCTGCTGGATATAAAACATCCCGTTAGCTACGGACCGCTGATTCTGACGGATCAATATCATGAATACAAGAAAGTTCAGCATGACGTCATGGCCGGCGTAGCACCGATCGTCGAAGAGGTGGCCGCGGAATTTCACGCCATTTCGGGACGACAATACGGGCTGTTTGAGGCCTACCGGCTGGAAGACGCCGATGTCGGCATCGTGATCGTGAATTCCGCCGCCGGAACCGCCAAGGACGCCGTTGATGAAGCCCGGTCCCGGGGGATCAAGGTGGGCCTGTTAAAACCGAGACTTTTCCGGCCGTTCCCATACGCCCAGATCGCCGGGGCTCTTAAACATCTGAAAGCGGTCTGCGTGCTCGACCGCGTCGATTCCTTCGGCGCCTATGGTCCGCTGTATGCGGAAATCGCCGCGAGCCTGTACGCTCTGGATCAGCGCCCGCAACTGATCAACCGGATCTATGGTCTTGGCGGCCGGGATTTCCTGCCCCAGGATGCCCAGGAGGTCATTGAAGAGGCCGCGGGCATCGCCGCGGGGAAGACCGGTGCCGCCCCTGTTAAGGAATATATCAGTATCAGGAATTAACCGATTATTTTTATTATATATTTTTATGTAAGGAGTATATCATGTCAGCATCGCTTAAAATAAAAGAGCTTGCGAAAAAAGAGGTCCTGCTGGCCTCGGGCCACCGCATGTGCGCGGGATGCGGCGCGGCCGTCGTGGTCAAAATGGTCTTGCTGGCCGCGGACAAGCCGGTGGTCGCCTGCTCGCCCACCGGATGTCTTGAAGTCACCACCGGTATTTCCGATTTTACATCCTGGAAGATTCCGTGGATCCATTCGGCCTTTGAAAACGCCGCCGCCACCATTTCCGGCGTTGAAACCATGTACCGGGCCTTAAAAAAGAAAGGAAAAATAGATCAGGATATCGCCTTTATCGTCTTTGCCGGAGACGGCGGAACCTATGACATCGGATTTCAGAGTCTTTCCGGGGCCATGGAACGCGGCCACGACATGCTCTATATCTGTTACGACAACGGCGCTTATATGAATACGGGAATCCAGCGCTCCGGCGCCACGCCCTTCGGCGCCGCCACCACTACTACGCCGGCCGGCGAGGTCATTCCCGGAAAGACCCAGCACCGGAAAAACATGGCCCACATCATGGCGGCCCATGATATTCCTTACGTGGCCCAGGCGTCTCCGAGTCATCACGCGGACCTGATGCGCAAGGTCCAAAAAGCACTGGCGATAAAGGGACCGAAATTCTTAAATATCATTTCGCCGTGCAACCGCGGCTGGCGCTCGAAAACCGATGACGCCATCACCCTTTCCCGAATGGCAGTGGATACGTATTTCTGGCCTCTGTTTGAAATTGAAAACGGCCGCACCCGGCTGACCCATATTCCCAAAGAAAAAAAACCGGTGGTCGATTTTTTAAAAGCCCAGGGAAGATTCGGGCATTTTTTTAAAAAAGACAAGGAATGGATGGTGGAAAAAATTCAGGAATATGTGGACCGGCAGTGGGATACACTGACGGCTGTTGATGTTTCCAAAACGGAAAAGGAAGAAAGCATCGACCGCGCCTAAACGGACCGACATTCGCAAAATTCTTGTCGTCGGAATGCAAACCCAGGCCTTACTTTGGAAAAAAGACAGGAGATCATGAAAAAAGAAAAAACGTTTGAGCAGATTGTGGAAGAAATTAAAGGACGCCCCATTCTCGTGGCCAACCGGGGAATCCCCGCCCGGCGCATCGCCCGGTCCATCCGGGAGAGCTTTGAGGCTGTCCCCATTATCACGGCCACGGATGTGGACCGCACGTCTCCGGCCAACTCGGCCGCCCAGGAGCTGATTTTGCTGGGAAGCAATCCCCGGGCCTATCTGGATATCGATCTGATTATCCGTAAAGCCCGGGAAAGGGGGGTGATCGCCATTCATCCGGGATGGGGTTTTGCGGCCGAAGACGATTCCTTTCCGGAAAAATGCAAGGCCGCCGGCATCATCTTTATCGGGCCCGACACGGCGGCCATGGGACAGCTCGGCAATAAAGTCAAGGCCCGGGCCCTGGCCGAATCCATGGGCATTCCCACCATACCCGGCAGCAAGGGGGCCGTAACCGTGGAACAAGCCCTTGAAACGGCCGATGCCATCGGTTATCCGGTGATGCTGAAGGCCGAAGGCGGCGGCGGCGGCCGCGGCATCAGTGAAGTCCGCAATGCATCCGAGCTTGCGTCCGCCTATGAAAAAGCCTCCGCCATGGCCAGGGCCGCCTTCGGCAATCCCCGCCTGTATGTGGAAAAACTGCTCACCTCGATCCGGCACATCGAAATTCAGGTGGCGGCCGACCGATACGGGAATGTGGTCGCCCTGGACGAACGCGACTGCACGGTCCAGCGCAACCATCAGAAATTAATTGAAATCACACCATCTCCCTGGCCGAAAATGACACCCGAACTGCGGGAAAATCTTAAAACATGGGCCGCGCAGCTCATCCGGCAGGTGGGCTATTATTCCCTGGCCACCGTGGAATTTCTCGTGGACGCGGATGCCCAGCCCTATCTGGTGGAAGTAAACACCCGGCTCCAGGTGGAGCACGGCATCACCGAGTGCCGCTACGGCATCGATCTGGTGGAAGAACAGATCGCCGTCGCCTTCGGCGCGGAGCTGCGGCTCACTCCGGATCAGCCGGCCTTGAACCATGCCATGCAGGTGCGGATCAACTGCGAAGATCCGAGAATCGGTTTTGCGCCCAATTCCGGAAAAATAACCCACTATATCTCGTCGGGCGGCCAGGGAGTCCGGGTGGACTCCTGCGTGTCGGGCAATTATGACTTTCCTTCGGATTATGATTCAGCCGCGGCCCTGCTGATGACTTATGGCGCCAGTTTCGAAAAAGTTCTCGGAATTATGGACCGGGCCCTTGGCGAATACATCATACAAGGCTTAAAAACCACGATCCCTTTTCATCGCCAGGTGATCCGCCACGAGCGCTTCCGGCAGGGAGAATACGATACGCGCTTTTTGATGGAAACCCCTGAACTGGTCAATTACAGGGAAGAGTTGCCCCGCTACGTGCGCAATTCCCGGCTGGTGGCCGAAATTTCCGCCAAAGGCTACAACCCCTTTGTGCAATTAGGCGAATACCGCGGCCGGGCCGACAAGCGCCTGGGCCGATTTCATCCGGTTCTGCCCGAGATTGTTCCGGATCGCGGACGAAAAAACAGCTATCCCCGTTGGGACCGCAAGGCCCTTCTGGATCAGGTGCGTGACAGCGATCATATCCATTTCACCGACACCACCTGCCGGGACATCACCCAATCCAACAGCGGCAACCGCTTCCGGCTGGCTGAAGACCGCCTGATCGGGCCTTATCTCGATCAGTGCGGATTTTTTTCTCTGGAAAACGGCGGCGGCGCCCATTTTCACGTGGCCATGCTGGCCAACATGACCTATCCGTTTACCGAGGCCGAGGAATGGAACCGCTTTGCCCCGGAAACTCCCAAACAGATTCTGATCCGCTCCACCAACGTTTTGGGATACAAGCCCCAGCCCGTCAACCTCATGCAACTGACCGGCGAGATGATCTGCGCCCATTACGATATCATCCGCTGCTTTGATTTTTTGAATCATATCGAAAATATGCGCCCTTTTGCCCAGGTGGCCCTGGCGTCGTCCCGCAATGTTTTTGAGCCGGC
>CAZRES010000171.1:0-4965 GCA_964598885.1 uncultured Desulfobacteraceae bacterium
GCCGAAGGAACCGGAAAAGGCATCTCCGCGGCATCCATTGTCCGGGACCGTGAAGGGCTGCAAGAGGCTTGCGCGCACTGCATCCGTACCTATCGGCAACCGGCCATCATCGAGCCCTATCTTTCCGGCCGGGAGTTTACCGCGGGCGTCATCGGCACCGGGAACGACGCCGAAATTCTGGGGATCATGGAAGTTCTTCTGCTGGATACCGCCGAGCCGGGCGTGTATTCCTACATGAACAAGGAAGAATTCGAGGACCGGGTGACATACCGGCTGATTCCGTCCGGCACGGATCCGGCGGCGGCCGAGGCTGAGTCGGTTTCCCTGGCGGCCTGGCGGGTGCTGGGGTGCCGGGATGCCGGCCGGGTCGATATCCGATGCGACGGGGCGGGCCGGGCCCGGTTCATGGAAGTCAATCCCTTAGCCGGTATACACCCCCGTCATTCGGATCTTCCCATTATCTGCAATCTGGCCGGGATCCCTTATCGAAGTCTGATCGATGGCATTGTCCGTTCCGCCATGACCCGGACACAAGGAAACTGACCATGCGGGTCGCTGTGTTACACGATGACATTCCCCATGGAGCCGCACCTGACTGCGCCGATGTACTGGTGCAGGCCGACACCGTTTCCGGGGCTCTGGAGCGGCTCGGCCATGATGTTTTGCACTGGCCGTGCACGCTGAATCTGGCTGCTTTGCGCCGACAGATTGAGGCAAAATCCCCTGATGTGGCATTCAATCTTGTGGAGTCCATCAATGGCCGCGGATCCTTGATTCACCTGCCCCCGTTTTGCCTGGAGGCGTGGGGGATATTATATACCGGCGCTCCGGCCGCAGCGATTCTGGAAACATCCAATAAAATCATGGCCAAGGAGCGCATGATCGCCGCCGGCCTGCCCACCCCGCCGTGGGAGGGGCCGGTTCCCGGCCGCCGGCTGGCGGATTCCTCGTATTTCGGGCAAACCGGATCCCCAGAAGAGGCTTCCACCTGGATCATTAAATCCGTATGGGAGCATGCCTCCATCGGCCTGGACGCCAGCGGCCTGGTCCGGCAGACCCGAAGCGGTATCCGGTCGCTGCTGCCGTCACGCGCCAAAAACCTCGGCGGCACCTGTTTCGCGGAAATCTATATCCACGGCCGGGAGTTCAATCTTTCCCTGCTGGCGGGACCCCGAGGGCCTGAGGTGCTGCCGCCGTCGGAAATTCTTTTTGTGGGGTTTCCCCCTGAAAAACCGAAAATCGTTGATTACCGGGCCAAGTGGGATGAGAATTCCTATGCATTCCACCATACGCCGCGTCGGTTTGATTTCAACGGCCGGGATGCGGACCTGCTCCAGGAGTTAAAGGACCTGGCTCTAACGTGCTGGCATGTATTTGGACTGGCCGGATATGCCCGGGTGGATTTCCGGGTGGATGAAGCCGGCCGCCCGTGGATACTGGAGATCAACGCCAATCCGTGTTTGTCGACGGATGCGGGATTTGCCGCGGCCGCGGCCCGGGCCGGCCTGACGACAGATGATGTGGTAAGCCGTATTCTCGAATCGGCGATGGCGGATAATAGGTCCCGTTTCCGTTTTTATGAGCGTTGCGCCGTCAGACCCGTGATCAGTGCGGGATATGAAATGCCCGCCAAGGAAGACGGAAACCGGACCAACACCACCGGCCGCAGCGCGCTGCGGTTTTGCGCGGGGCTTTCGGCCGGGTCTGAAAAAGGGATCGACAGCCGGCAGGAGACCCGCCAGCGGCTGCATGGCATTGTTTATCGCCATGAACCCGCGGAAACCGACCCGAAGCGGGTCCGGCGGCTGGTGGAAATCACGGGGTTTTTCAGCGCCGCCGAGATGGATATCGCCGAGGATCTGGCAGTCCAGCGGCTTCAAAAGGGCGACGACAGCGGATATTATTTTATTTTTGCCGAACATTTCGACCGTCTGGCCGGATATGTCTGCTATGGCCCGATTCCGGCCACCCGGGATCGTTACGACCTGTACTGGATCGCCGTGCATCCGGATTTCCAGGGCCGGGGACTCGGCAGGCATCTGCTTCGGAAAGTGGAAGATCGCATCGCAAAGACCGGGGGCGGGCGGCTTTATGCCGATACATCCCAACGGTCCCAATATGCCGGCACCCGGGCGTTTTATGAAGACTGCGGCTTCCAGTTGGAAGCCGTTTTGAAGGATTTCTATGCGCCGGGCGACGGAAAAGTGATCTACCGCAAGTCTCTGGTCGGATGCTGACCTTATGGCACAGGTTTTTGTCCATGCGGGAGACGCGGTTGGCTCCCCCCGGGATTCCGGGAGGGCAAATCAACGGCACACGCGGACTGGCCGGAAACTGATTATTACCATCGGGCTTTTCAGGGAAAATTATGATCGTAAACTGGAATTAGTGTTGAAAAACGGCAAAGACTCTATTATGAGAGATCCGGACAAAAAAAAGCGCCGTCCCGCACGGAAGGCGCTCAATGAACGCCGGGCATTTCGGGATATGAAAATTTAAATAGATAAAGAAAAGGAGAACACGCAAATGGGCAGAGGCGACCAGCGCACCAAACGGGGAAAGATTTCCAGGGGAACTCACGGGAAAACCCGTCCGAAGGCCAACAAAAAAAATAAATCCAAATCCGCGTGAGGCCCCGCCGATTCAGCGTGATATTTTTTCACCCTTGCAAAATATTTATTAAGACCTTATCTTAGACATTCCCTGGTTGTGATAAGCGGGGTGCTAGCGGTGCCTTGTGACCCGAAATCCGCTTATGCGGGGCAGAATTCCCGCGCCGAGGATTGGATTGAAAACATGAATGGTTCAGACCGGCCGCCGCGCAACGGACGCTTATGAACCTCGTCAGGTCCGGAAGGAAGCAGCGATAAATAATGATGTTCGTGTCGCGGATCGATCCCGGTGATGTTACCGTTCATATGTTTCAAAAAAATTCCAGGCCGGGTTCACAGCCAGGGAATTTTTTCAACCGCTAGGGCCGAAAAATACCGCCGCTATTACTATTCAACCGATATTCCGCATTTTTACCCATTCGATTTTACTCATTTCCATTCCTTGACAATCTCGGTTTTCGTCTTATTTTTCGTTATAAATTTAAAGTGTAAAGTGGTTGGTTCCGGTGCTGTTTTTTTATGGGAAGCTCCGGGACGATCTCTCTTGGTAGGATATAAATACAATCGGGAGAAACAAATTGACGCGAAAAGGCTACGCGAAAGAAAAAAATATGAACCGTTTCGAAACAGACGCCGCGTCAAACCCAGAGGCGGACGAAACGGCCCAAATGGCGGAAAGTGTTTTCGATAACGCCGCGTCTGATCCGGAGGATATCGAAAGCCTCCGGTTTGAGCTGGAAAATCTTCGAAAGCAGGCGGAAGCTGAGCGGGAACAGTTGCTGCGGGTTTCGGCGGAGTTCGAAAATTATAAAAAGCGGGCCCAGCGCCACATGGAGGATTTCAAAAAGTACGCCAATGAGGCCCTGCTCAAAGAACTGCTGACAGTGGTGGACAATCTGGAGCGGGCGATTTCGTCTTCCGGGGATATTGCCGCCTCCCAATCGTCGGATGCCTGCATTGTGGAGGGTGTGGAAATGACGCTGAAAGAAATCATGCGGGTTTTGGAAAAATTTCACGTAACCCCCATCGATGCCCTCGGCAAACCCTTTGATCCGGCGATTCATGAGGCGGTCATGCAGGAAAAAACGGATGCTTATCCTTCCAATACGGTATGCAATGTACTCCAGAAAGGATACATGATTCACGATCGTCTTTTGCGTCCGGCAATGGTGGCGGTGTCCTGTGAATAAAAACACGGAATTTCAAAATTTCAAAACGATGATGGTTCATATCATATATATACGACAAGGAGGAGGAAAATGAGCAAGGTTCTTGGTATTGATCTCGGCACAACCAATTCATGTGTCGCTATTAGAGAAGGAAATGAGTCAAAAGTAATTACGAATCCGGAAGGCGGTCGGACGACCCCCTCCATCGTGGCGATCTCGGAAAGCGGGGAGCGCCTGGTGGGTCAGATTGCCAAACGACAGTCCATCACCAATCCGGAAAATACGGTGTTCGGGGTTAAGCGACTGATCGGCCGCAAGTTTGATTCAAAGGAAGTTCAGAATGATATCAAAAATCTTCCGTACAAGATAGAAAAGGCATCCAACGGTGATGTGCGAATCAATCTGCGGGGCAAATTATACAGTCCGGCGGAAATTTCCTCTTTTATCCTGGCCGATATCAAGCATTCGGCCGAGGAATACCTGGGGGAAAAGATTACCGACGCGGTCATTACCGTACCGGCATATTTTGACGACAGCCAGCGCCAGGCCACCAAGGATGCCGGAAAGATTGCGGGACTGAACGTTCTGCGGATCATCAACGAGCCCACCGCGGCCTCCCTGGCTTACGGTCTTGATAAGAAAAAAGAGGAAAAGATCGCCGTGTTCGATCTCGGGGGCGGCACCTTTGATATATCGATTTTGGAAATCGGCGACGGCGTCTTTGAGGTAAAGGCCACCAACGGCGACACCCATCTGGGCGGCGATGATTTTGATCTCCGGCTTATCGATTATCTGGCCGATGAATTCAGAAAAGACCAGGGAATCGATATCCGCAAAGATAAAATGGCCCTCCAGCGACTCAAGGAAGCCGCTGAAAAGGCCAAGATGGAGCTTTCCTCGTCATTGCAGACGGATGTGAATCTTCCGTTTATCACGGCCGATGCCAGTGGTCCCAAACATCTCAACATCAAGATCACCCGGGCCAAACTGGAATCTTTGGTGTCCGATCTGCTGGACAATCTGGAAGCCCCGTGCCGCATGGCGTTAAAAGATGCGGGATATTCGGCGGATAATATTGATGAGATCATACTGGTGGGCGGTATGACGCGGATGCCGGCCGTAGTGGAACGGGTCAAGAATATTTTCGGCAAGGAACCCAACAAGGGCGTCAATCCCGACGAAGT
>CAZRES010000172.1:0-4940 GCA_964598885.1 uncultured Desulfobacteraceae bacterium
TTGGCCGGCATCTGATCCATAATATATTCGGACAGGGCGGTAATGGTTAAGCTCGGATTTACGCCAAGATTGGCAGGTACAATGGATCCATCCGCCACAAAAAGGTTGGGATAGCCGAAGACCTCGCCTTTGAAATCTATCACGCCCTTTTCTTTCGATTCACCCATGCAGCAGCCACCGAGGATATGTGCCGTTGCCAATGAGTTGAATGCAGCTTCTGAAAACAGGCTCAACGGAATACCCTTCATTTTTTCAGCCAATTTTTTTGTAACCTGATTGGCAATGGGAATATAGGCTGGGGCGCGTCGCTGGCCTTTGGGGACGTTCGAGTTCAGGCTTTTTCCACCGAAACGCCACCAGCGGCGCTTGTAATCGAGTTCCAGATAATTCTCGTCTGTCTGCATTACCAGAATCCCCGTCGTCGTTGCCGCCGTGCCCAGAGGCCATAACAGGGATAAAAACCGAATGGGGTGGCGGATAATATTGCCTAAAAAACGAATTCCTCTCGGTATCTTCCCGCCACCGCCTGTCATGAGGGTTAAAAGGTTGAGCATCAAATCCGATCCCTTGTTATAACGGGCTATTTCGATATGGGTCGTATCATCGGCATAAATGCCGGATGTTATGGCAATCTGATCATTCCAGTTGATGCTTTTATCTTTAGATTTTACCCCGAGGATTGCTTCGGAATTGGTTCTCACATAATTGCCGAGTTGATCGGAAATATGGGGAAGCATACCATTGTGTTTACATTGATTTAAGAGTTTCACCGTCCCCAGGACGCTGGCGCTGACGATAACCCTTTTTGCTTTATACACGCGTCGAGGATGAAAAATCCCGGTGGATTTTTTGGTAAGCACTTCATAGCCGCTGCCTGACGGTCGAATTCCGGTTACCATGGTTTCCGGAATAATGTCAGCTCCAAGTCCTTCCGCAAGATAGAGGTAATTTTTATCAAGGGTGTTTTTGGCTCCCACCGGACAGCCAACCATACAGGATCCGCAGAATGTGCAACCGGTGCGATCCGGTCCTTTGTCGTCAAAATAAGGATCCGGAACGGTTTTATCCGGAGCGCCGAAAAAAATACCCACATCGTTCTTATGAAATGTGTCTTTGCCGGTCAGCTCCATCCCGACTTCCCGAAGGCGTTTGTCGGCTTCGCCGATTTGGGGGCTTTCATTGGCGCCAAGCATGCTTTTGGCTTTTTCATACATGGGCAGCAATTTTTCTTTCCAATTACCGGGTCCCCATTCGGGTCTTTCAAACACTTTATCCGGCGGCACCAGAAGATTGTTGGCGTAAACAAGGCTCCCTCCACCGACTCCGCCGCCATGGAAGATCAGCGCATGCTTTAATTGCGTGATCATCTGGTATCCATAGCAGCCTATGGCCGGCAACCATAAATATTTCCTTATGTTCCAGTTTGTTTTGGGAAAGTCTTCGGTCTTCCACCGCTTGCCTTTTTCCAGAACTGCCACTTTATACCCTTTTTCAGAAAGGCGAAGCGCGGCTACGCTTCCGCCAAAACCCGACCCGATGACAATAACGTCATAATCGTATCCGTTTTTCGATGACATGAGGATGTTCTCCATACCGGAAAGTTCAATCAAGGCGTCACAATATTGAAAATGCCTTTTGGTTTGTCAAACAACAGAAAAAATCGCACCAGATCAATCCGGCTGCCGCTGGTTTCCAGATCATCCGAAAAAATCGTATCCTTGATTCCAGCCTTGCCGATGGCCATTTTCAGGAAAAGGTCATGGGTCAGCTTCAAGGTGGCATCGGCATCCGGGTCCGGGTCCGCTTTTTTGTGATGCAGAACCGAGTTCTCCACCGTTAACACATAGCTTTCATTGATATCTTTAAAAATGATATTCACGATAAAGTGGTCGCCTTCTGCTGCCGGGCCGTCCAGCCTCACTGCCATGCTGTCAAAAAAGCGGGATACGGGCGTCTGTTTCAGGACCCCGTATAAATTTGCAATGTCGACCCCTTTATCCGGGGCTCCGTGACGAAGTTCATAGGCGCCCATGAGGTACACATTGCGCCATACACCGGATTCAGCCTGATAGCCCAACTGATCGTAAGTATTTGCCAGGAGTGTTTTTGCCGCAACATTATTCGGTTCAGCAAAAACCAGATGATTGAGAACTTCCGCAACCCAGCGGTAGTCGCCTTTGTCAAAGGATGCCTGGGCCTTTGCCAGAACTTGATCCGCACCGCCCATATAATCGATATACCGGGTTGCCGAATTTTCCGGCGGCAGAGGATCCAGATTGGCGGGGTTTGCATCGTACCAGCCAAAATACGCCTGGTAGACCGCCTTGGCATTGTGCTTCAACGTGCCGTAATATCCCCTGTTTGACCAATAATTGTTTAAAGAAGCGGGGAGTTTGATTGTTTCGGAGATTTCCCGGGGCGTATAGCCGGCATTTGCCAGTCTGACGGTCTGGTCATGAATGTATTTATAAAGATCCCGCTGTTTTTTTAAAAACTCCAGGACCCGCTCATTCCCCCAGATGGGCCAGTGATGGGAGGCAAAATAAATATCCGATTCTCCGAATAGCGTGATGGCCTCATCGATGTAATTGCTCCATTTTAAGGCATCGCGGACTTTCGCACCCCGCAGGGTATAGAGATTGTGCATGTTTCTCGATACGATTTCCGCCCCGCAGAAGGCTTTTTTATCCGGCAGGTAGAAGGTCAGTTCCGCCGGCGCCTCGGACTCGGGCGTAAATTGAAAGATGAAATTGACGCCGTCTATAACCATATTCTGGGGTGTTCTGTCCACAATTTCCGTGGGCTGAAGAATACCAAAAGTTCCAAATGGAACGGTTTTACCCAGCCCGTCATCCACGTGACTTCGCTCACCCGGAACCAGATGCTTGCCGAATTGGTAGGCTGCCCTTCGTCCCATGCCGATGCCGGCGATGATATTTTCACTGGTGGCCTCTTCCACGAATCCTTTGGGCGCAATAATACGCACGTTTTGTTTCTTAACCTCTTCGGCAGATAAAATACCCAGCGCCCCGCCAAAATGATCCATATGGCTGTGGGTGAAAATCATGGCCGCAACCGGTTTTTTGCCCAGATGCTTATTTGCAAAGGCCATGGCCCTCATGGAGGTTTCTTCGGTCATGAGTGGATCTATGATAATCCAGCCGGTTTCCCCCTCAATGATCGTCATATTCGCAAGGCAGAAACCCCGAAGCTGATATACGCCATCGGTCACTTTGAACAAGCCATGAATGCCGTTTAGCTTTGCCTGTCGCCAGAGGCTCGGGTTGACGCTGGAAGGGGCATCGCCCTCAACAAACCCATAGGCCGTCTGATCCCATATGACATCTCCTTCGGCGTCATGGACGCGCAGATCCGTCTCAGCGGCAATCAAACCCGTTTGCGCTTCCACAAAACACTGCGGGTCCGACAAGGCAAGAGCCTTGCGAACATCCGCATTCCGTTTTGCGGTAATGGCCGTTGGAGCGGTATGCCCTTTCATGTCCGCATCCGGCGCGTACGGAATCTTTTTTACACAACCGGACATGACGCCTGCCGAGATGAGCAGCAAAAAGATGACTGTTTTTTTCATGTGAAAATCTCCTGAACAAAAATTTGAGTAGAAACTGAAACTTATCCATGTTTATGAAAATATAGGGGATATAAATGGTTGTAAATGATCGCAGCATGCAATTTATTGATCCTTGCCGGTAATAATTCCGGCCGGGCAGATAAATTTCATTGAGCACGGCGGAAAAAAAGATTATGAAGGAATCGGAAAAATTTCGGCTTGTTCAGGCAGGCGCAACGCAAAAGTTAATAAAGCTGTATAAGTGAATCGTGCATTAAAAAACCACCATAATCAGATGGGTTAATTATGGTTGCCAGGGTTATGACTTCATATGCCGCAAGTCATGTATTAATGCAGATTATACTAGACAAGGGCATGCCGAAAGAGGACTTCGAACGCCAAATCGGTGTCAGCCCCGATCAAATTGCCGATCCCGACAAGCGAATCCCGATGGGTTCGGTGTTAAAATTATTCGAGATCGCCGTAAACCTGAGCGGAGATCCCGCATTAGCCCTCCGTTTGAGAAAAAGGACGGGCATCCAGTTTGTCCATTTCCTGGTCTCGCTGGTCCAGTACAGTTCCAACCTGCTGGAAGCGGCATGCCATATTTCACGATACGCCAGGCTGATTTCCGATGCAGACAAATTAGATATTTTCGATGCGGGAAATTGCGTCAAAATCACATTAACGAACATTTTTCCCGAGTATAACAACAAGTGGATACCGGAACACCATTTATCCCTGATGGTTGATGTTTCAAGGTCTCTCATGTCTAATGATTTGAATCCACTGTCCATACACTTCCAGCATTCTGATCCCGGATATGCCGATGTTTACGATGAAATCTTTAACGTTCCCGTCATGTTTCAGCAGCCGGAGAATATGATCGTTTTCAAAAAGACGGATCTTTTACAACCCATAACCTCCCACGACCCGAATGTCGAAGCCGCTCTGAAAAATTATGCGGAAATAGCATTAAAAAAAATCTCGCGTACAGGATCCCTTCAGGAAAAAGTATGCAAACATATTATTGACTATCTTCCGGATGGCGGTGTTGATCTCAAAAAGGTTTCCAGGGTAATGAAAATGGATACGAGCACGTTATACCGCCAGCTCAGGAAAGAGGGCACGACATTTGAAAAGTTGCTGCTTGACACACGGCAGGAACTGGCGAAAAACTATTTGCTTAAAGGAATGACGAACGCCCAGGTGGCGTATCTGATCGGTTTTTCCGAGCCTGCCGCTTTTCAGCGCGCGTTTAAGCGCTGGTTAGGCATTAATCCCGGAGAATATCGACGATCGTTTGCCATTTTCTAGTCTCTGTTTTCCAGCCACCGGCAATATTCGCACATTTTGGACAGCGATATCACGG
>CAZRES010000173.1:0-4875 GCA_964598885.1 uncultured Desulfobacteraceae bacterium
AAGGAACTGGCCGAAAATCTTATGTCGGTTTATCCGGGCATGAAACGCCTGTTCATGTCCGGCTATACGGCCGATGTCATCGCCGACCACGGCGTGCTTGACGACGGTGTTCATTTTATCCAGAAGCCCTTTTCCCTGGCTAACCTGGCCGACAAAGTGCGAAATGCCCTGGACCGGTAGCAAGATTTGGCTCCCTGCGGTTATTAAAACTATTCAGGATAATATTTCTTCATGCAATCCTGACAAATGCCGTGGCTGAATTCAGCATCTGAATGCTGATGAAGATAATCTTCCAGCTGAGTCCAGTATCCGTCGTCATCCCGGATTTTTTTGCAGAAGGAACAGATGGGAAGCAGGCCGCTTAAGGTTTTGATTGTGGCCATGGCCTGTTGAAGTTCCACGATGAGACGGTCCCGCTCTCGTTCCGCTTTGATGATCCTTGCCATGGCCTGCACCCGGGCCAGCAGTTCGCGGTTGGCGATAGGTCGCGGAATATAGCCGTCCGCACCGATCTCCAGTCCCTGGGCCTTGTCGTCGGTATGAGTCTTTACTCCGGAAAGGAGGATGATGTACGCAAGGGAAAGGGCCTCATCGGTTTTGATTTGCCGGCATACTTCATATCCGTCAATGTCCGGAAGGACCACATCCAAAAGCACCAGGTCCGGCTTTTTTTTCCTTACGGCTTCAAGGCAGGCAGCGCCGGAATCCGCCGCATCCACCTGATAACCCGCGGCTCGCAGTATTCTGACCGTAGCAAAGAGAATAGCCGGATCATCATCTACCACCAGGATGGACAGCGTTTCATCCATGGGTCAGTGTTCCTTCAAAAACGACGTCGCCGGTCTGGGCCGGCTCGTCCCCCTTTGTATCGGTCAACTTGACAAAAACCGGGATATGGGTGATCAGCCAGCGGTAAAACGGAAAAATTTCCGCAAAAGCGGTTTCGGACACTTCCCGCCGAAGAGTTTCCACCCAGATATCCAGATTGGCCGGCCAGTAGATGGTCTGGAAACCATGGGCTCGATAGGCCCGGAATACCCATAGCACCGTATCCACCAGGACCTGGGGTTGAAAATCCTGAAACAACGATTCCATAAACAGGGAAAAGTTCCGGTTGTTGTCCTGGCTCATCTGAGCGCCGTCTTTGCCCACCAGCTTTTCCAGGTCGGGCCGTGCGCCCATTTCCCAATTTACGGCGGACGCCATGGTTTCCCGTTTTTCGGAAAACTCAGCCAAAGCCGGTTTCGACGGCGCCGTAAGCGCCCGGGCCGATTCAATGAGATTCTCGCGTGTCATCTGGTTCATTCTTTGTTGTAGGGTTTATCGGCAGGTGAAAGGAAAACGCGGCCCCTTGGCCAGGACGGCTTTCCACCCATATGTTTCCCTGGTGGGCTTCCACGATTTTTTTGGATATCGCCAGGCCCATTCCCATGTTTTTCGTTTCGGCCGACGCGGATTTCCGGTTGCTGACATACGGCATGAAAAGTCGTTCCGCATCCGCTTCGGATATGCCCGGTCCTGCGTCAATCACCGTGACCGCTATCTTCTCGTTCGTATGAAAAATTTTCACAACCACCTCGGTATCAGAAGGAGCGTGATCAATAGCGTTGGATATCAGGTTGTTGAATACCTGTTCAATTTTATGCCCGTCCATGGGGATTAACGGAAAAGACCCGTTCATGTCAAGTCGAAGAAAGATTCCCTTGCGCTGGGCGGGCAGACGGTTTAGCGCCAGGCTCCGTTCCGCGGGCTCCCTGACGGACGCGGGTTCCAGGCGAAGGTGAAACCGGCCGGATTCAATCAGGGAAATATCCAGAAAATCGTCGATCAGACCGCGCATCAGGGCGGTTGAGGCATAAATGGTTTTCAGGAATCCGGAATGTTCTTCTGTTAGTGCATCTGCGGCTTCGTCCATAAGAAATTCCGTATACGTTAAAATAGAGCTCACCGGTTTTCGCAGGTCATGGGCCGCCATGTCCAGAAATTGATTTTTCAGCCGGTTGAGTTCGGCCAGCTGATGATTTTTTTTCTGCAGGCTTCGGGTAAGAGCGCTTAACTCATTGTTCAGGGTAATCAGTTCACTTCGCAGCCGCCCGGTCTCCGTCGGGTCCACGCCGCTGAAAATCAGGGTATCGTCACCAACGGCCAGAAAATGGCAGCAAAGAGTTTCGGGCAATCCCGCAACTGTTGGTACGTTGAATTGATGGATCTGATCATCATGAGTTCTGAGGGAGGCGATATCTAAGGGAGCATCAAAGGTCAGAAAGATTTCATCGGCCGCCAGACCGATGATTTCATTTCCCATCAGATTCCGGGCCGTCGCATTGGCCTCTGTTACCCGGCCGGATTCATCCAGCCGCAAAAAAATTATCGGTCCGTGGTTCATGAGGCGCACGACAGCCTTAGTATATGTTAAATTTCGGTTATTCATGGATAATTCGATTTCACGGCCTTTTCCAGTTCATGCAGGGAAGCGAACAAATAGACGTTGGAAAACTGTTTTTCAATATTTCCGCCACCCCATCGAAACGCCTGACCTCCGATAAAAATAGCTACCCCCGGATAGGCGGACCGAAGTTCGGCGATCATCTTGTGAAGGGCGGTCATGTTGAAATAAATGGACACCGAAAGCCCCACCACATCGGGATCGGTTTCCTGAATCATGGCCAGCAGATCCGAGATCGGCGTATTGGCGCCCAGAAACCGGGTGTCCCAACCGTTTACCTCCATGATATCCGCCACCATGCGGGCGCCGATCTGGTGATATTCGTTCACCGAACAGGAGATCACGGCCTTACGGTCGACAATCGTAGCGGCTGAAAGGATTTTCGGATAGACCATGGCCAGCATTTTTTCCGTCAGGGCCGTGGCCAGATGCTCCACGGCAACGGAAATCCGATTGGTTTCCCAGAGTCGGCCCACCCGGTATAAGGCCCGCTGAAACAGATGAGTATAAAGATCTACGGGCGGAATGTTCTGTTCCATCAGACGATGGATCGTGGCGGCGCATTCAGCGGCATTTCCCTTTAACAGGGCGTTGAGATAGGCTGTATAGTGATTTTCCGATATCACGGACTTTCCTTTGACAGCATGGACCATACTTTTTCCAGCAGGACCTTGGACGTAAACGGTTTTCTGATAAAATCAACGTCCTTGTTTGAAATGCCATGATGCACGATCATATCCTCGGCATACCCGGACATGTAGAGCACCTTTGCCTCGGGATGGTGCCGGCTGATTTGTTGCCATGCTTCCGGTCCCCTTAATCCCGGCATGACCACATCGGACAATACCAGATGAATGGGGTGATGATAATCTGCGGCCATCGAAATAGCACCCGTCGCGCTTTGGGCCTCGATCACCTGGTAGCCGTTGCGTTTCAAAATATCAACCGTCAACCTGCGTACCGCAAGATCGTCTTCGATCACCATCACCGTTGCCGATCCTCTGTTGATCGTTTGTTCGGGGGCGGGAGCCACGATTTGTTCGGTTTTTTCCGAAGAGACCGGCAGATGGATGTAAAACGTCGTTCCCTGTCCGGATTCGCTGGACACCTGAATATGGCCGCCGTGTTGTTTGATGATGCCGTATGAGGTGGCCAGGCCCAGCCCGGTGCCTTTTTCCTTGTCTTTTGTGGTGAAAAACGGCTCAAACAACTGATCCTGGATTTCGGTGTCCATGCCGCATCCCGTATCGCTGACACGTATAACCGCCCAACAGTTGCCGGGAAGTTGGGTGTCTTCTCCTGATAGTATCCCGGCTGAAGCGGCCGTCAGGGTCTCGATGATCAGCCGTCCGCCGTCGGGCATGGCGTCTCTGGCATTCACTGCCATGTTCAAGAGCACCTGCTCCAACTGGGAGGTGTCGGCCATTACCGGGATCGGATCTTCCGCAAGAATTACCTCCAGGCGGATATCTTCGCCGATGATGCGGCGCAGAAGTTTTTTAAAACCGGTGACAACGAGATTGATGTCGACCGTTTGAATTTCAAGAACCTGTTTTCGGGAAAACGCCAGAAGCTGGCGCACAAGATCCCTGGCCCGGGTGGCCGCCTGCTGGATTTCCATCATCAGCTCGTGATGGGGATGATCGTTGCTGAGGTCTTCGGTCACCATTTCGCCATACCCCATGATGACCGAAAGCAGGTTATTGAAATCATGGGCCACTCCCCCGGCCAGCCGTCCCACGGATTCCAGTTTCTGCGACTGATGATACTGTGATTCCAGGAGACGGTGTTTTTCTTCCGCACGTTTGCGTTCGCTGATGTCAAGGGCGGTGAATGTGATGTCCTTGGAAATATCTTTTTTATCCATCGAGGTCGAGGCCAGAAAAATATCAAGAATCCGGCCGTCCCGGCAACGCCATCGGGTTTCCACCATTCCCATGCCGGATGCACTGATCTGCGCATATTTTTCCCGGCCGACATCGTCAAAATCTTCATCTGTGGGATACAGAATCCGGGCGCTTTGGCCGATGAGTTCGTCGACCCCAAATCCGGTCATTTCACAAAGTCGATCATTGACTTCCATGAGGATCCGGTCTTTAACCACGCCGATGCCCACCGGCGCGGCCCGGAAAATACTTTCCAGTCGTTGCCGGCTGGCCTGGGCCATGTTCTCGGCTTTTCTGCGTTCGGTGGCATCCTGAACGCAGACCAGTACGCGTTCCATCCCATTGATGTTTACATACGCAGTGGAAACCAGCAGGCAGCGTTTTTCCACGGAATTGTCCCGGGGAAACGGGAGCCAGGCTTCCACCTCATGGCGGCTCTTTCTGGTTTCAAATGTTTCCAGCACTACCGTGCGGATCCGGCATTCGCTGCACGACGGTCCAAAGCCGCATCCTTGGGGATCATCCAAGTGATGCAGGCAGCGC
>CAZRES010000174.1:0-4849 GCA_964598885.1 uncultured Desulfobacteraceae bacterium
CGACATTGTGCCACCAGGGGATTTGAACCAATTTGGCAACAAGCTGTTGCCGCAAAAGTGAAGCAGGCTGCTTCACTTTTGCACCCTCTTCACTATAAAAGAGATACCATTTTTTGATGGCGGCTAAATTCCGATACGAAAACCCTTTCATATCAGGGAACTCTGCCATTCAGCCATTTTTTCCTCAAAACCGGGCTGCTTTTCGAATAGATATTTACTGAAAGGCCGCTACTTATTCTTATACTCCGGTTCCCGCTTTTCCTTGAAGGCCCGGGGGCCTTCCTTGGCGTCTTCGCTTAAAAATACGGGGATGCCGATTTCCAGTTCCTTGGCCAGGCCGTCTTTGACGGGCAGGCCGATGCCTTCCAGGACCGACTGTTTGACGGCGCGGACGGCCAGGGGGCCGTTTCTGGCGATGATTTCGGCGTAGCGTTCGGCTTCGGCCATGACCTGGTCGGCGGGCACGACCTTGTTGACGAATCCTAAGGAAAGGGCTTCTTCGGCGGTGATGAGTTCGCCGGTGAGCAGGATTTCCATGGCCCGGGCATAGGGCATCTGCCGGGGAAGGCGGATGGTGGAGCCCATGAGGGGGACAATGGACCATTTGACTTCCTGGAGCCCGAATTTGGCGCCCGCGGCCGCCACCCGGATATCGGTGGAATAGAGGATCTCCATGCCGCCGGCAATGGCGTGGCCGTTGATGGCCGCCACAATGGGTTTATAGATCTTGAAATTGCGCAGAAACGCCTTCTGGGGGAGAAACGGGTCTTTCTGGATCACGTGATCCGCGTCGGTTTCCGGCTGCCGGGCCCCGGTGATCAGGGGGATGAGCCGCTTGAGATCCGCCCCGGAGCAGAAGATGTCGCCCGCGCCCGTGAGAATGGCGCAGCGCAGGTCGTTGTCGTCCCGAAAGTCCTTCCACGCTTCGACGATTTCCACCACGGTTTCCGGGTCAAAGGCGTTCTGGGCGTCGGGCCGGTTCAAGGTGATATAGGCGATGCGGCCTTTTTTTTCATATTTGAGCGCCATGGGTGTTTCCTTATTTTACCGGTTCAAAGTGATCGATATCCAAAATGGTGTTGGTGGTCTGGTCGGCAAACACGGCCTTGACCTTGAGGCCTTCGGTCATGTTTTCCGGGTCGATGCCTTCCACGATATGGGCCATGGGCGTGTCGGCTCCGTCGAGTTTGATCATGGCCAGCACGAAAGGGGCCTTGCGGGGCAGGTGCTTTTCGTCGTAGCGCACCACGGTGAAATTGACCACTTCGCCGGTGTCGGACAGGGTCACCCAGTTGTTCCGGATGTCTTCCATGCAGCGCTCGCAGGTCTGGCGCGGGGGCACAAAGACCTTGCTGCACGCGTTGCATTTCACGCCCATGATTTTGCGCTGGTCCCTCAAGGTGGTGATGAAGGTGGAGCCGACCCGGCCGGCGAAATAGGTATAGGGGAGGGCGAGTTTGCCTTCCACCACGTAGCAGTCGGATGTGTCAAACGTTGCCATTGCGGGCCTCCTTATGCGTCGATTTCAAAATATTTGATGTCGGATATGCCGCCGGTGCGGTTTTCGGCCCATACCGGCCGCAGCCGGCTGCCGTGGGTGACCTTGCCGTTTAGCACGCTGCCCATTTTGACCTGGTCGAGCTGATCGGGCCGCAGCAGGTGCCAGAAGACTTCTTCGTCCCGGCAGCCGTCCAGCAGGATGCCGATGGCGCCGTAGGGGGTTTCCCGGGTTTCGCCGGTGAGCGGGTCCGGGCTGGCGTAGTAGCAGTATTCCATCATGCGCATTTCGCCGTTGGGGCCGATTTCCACCCAGTCGGTGTTTTTCACCCGGCAGATGGCGCAGGCTTCCCGGGGCGGGCTTTGCAGGCGGCCGCATTCCGGGCATTTGATGGCCAGTATTTTTTTGTCCTTTAATCCTTTTAAAAATTTGCCCATGACCGGGCCGGTGGCAAACCGCTGCTTCACGGAAATGACCTTTTTGAGCACCAGCAGCTCCTGCTCGGGCGCGGCGTCCTGGCCGGGGGCCACGAATTTGACGAAAAACCGGCTGGTCAGGGCAAAGGTGTTGATGTCGCCTTCGACCTTGAGTTTGCCGGCGGAAAGGGCCTGCATGCCGTCGATCTTGCCGATGTTGATGCCCACGTAGGTGGCCGAATCGGTGATCAGCTTCACGTCGCAGCCGGACAGGTCGTCGGTTTTGTCGATGCTCATGCTGCCGTCCTTGACGGTGAGCTTCCAGCGGCCCGCGTCGGTGATGTCGTATCCGAACACGCTGCTGATGCCGGCGGCCCCTTCGGCCCGGAACCGGTCCTTCATGGAATTGAAAATATCGTTAGGTGTTACGCCGTAATCCTGGCTCATGATGTTGTCTCCTTACCAGTTCAGTTCTTTTTCAAGCATCATCAGCACGGTCCACATGGTGCCGCCGAAAGACGATGCCAGGGCGTGGTTGACCGGCCGGGGGATCTGATGGGGGCCCGCGTTTCCCCGGACCTGCTTGGCGGCCTCGGCCACCCGGATCAGGGCCGTGGCGCCGATGGGATTGGCCGCGAGCACGCCGCCCGAGGGGTTGATGGGCATTTTGCCGTCCATCATGATCTCATGATTTTCCACCAGTTTGATGTGTTCGTCGCCTTCCAGCAGGAAAAAATCCCGGATCCAGTCCAGTCCCCACCAGGCCGACGGGTCATACATTTCAAACACGTCGAAGTATTCCAGGGGGTTGGTGATGTTGTTGCGGGCATAGAGCTGCTCGGCGGCGAACTTGTGGGTGGTTTCCGTGGGATAATAGTTGTTGCACAGATTCAGGGTTTCTTCCCGGTGGACGGTGATGTGATCCCGGACCCAGACGGGTTTGTCGGTGATCTGTTTGGCTTTTTCCTCGGAGGCGAAAATCACCACGCAGGCCCCGTCGCTCTGGGAGCACATGTGGATCAGCCGCAGTTCGCCGATGAGCGGGGGCGAGGTGGTCATCAGGTCGTCCATCTGGTCCCATTCCAGGCCGAAGGCCCGGTGGGAGTTGGGATTTTTGCAGGCGTGCTTGTCCATGATGATGCGATAGGTCATGGCGGCCTTGCGGGCGCGTTCCTCGCCGAATTCGGTAATCAGCTTGACCGCGGCCTGGGCCGTGAGGGCCCCGGACTGGAGCTTGCGGGCCCACAGGGGATCGGCCATGTTGGTGATGCCGCCGGTGGTGTGGCCTTCCTGGAGTTTTTCAAACCCGATGGCCATGACCACATCATACATGCCCGAGGCCACCAGGTTGTCCGCGGCCCCGGCCAGGGTGCCGCCGGTGGTGCCGCCGGTGGTCAGGCGGTAGGAGGTTTTGCCGAAGGCGCCGGAGCCCAGGGTGTGCCACATGTCCGGCTGATGGACCATTTCAAAGAGCTCCATGTTGCCGTGGACCACGCAGTCCACATCGTTGGTGGTCAGCCCGGCGTCGTCGAGGGCCTGGCGGACCGCTTCATGGATCATTTCGGGCTGGTTCACGTCTTCCCGGTGACTGGAAAACTTGGTCTCCCCGATGCCCACAATGCCGACGTTTCTGTTCTTTTTTCGATATGCCATAATCGTAACCCCTTATCGTTCGAGGATGATAACTGCGTGATGCTGACCGGCCGGCCCGGTGGTGCCGTGGGCCAGGGCGCGCTTGGCGCCGTCGATCTGGCGGTCTCCGGCGTCGCCCCGGAGCTGGAGGATGCCTTCCAGGGAACGGGCCAGTCCGCCCAGCATGATGGGATTGCCGGCCAGCATGCCGCCGGATGGATTGACGCCGCATGCATCCATGCCGTTGCCGTCGATCCATTTCCCGCCGGAACCACTATCGACAAGGCCCACGCCTTCGGCCCACATGGGAAGCTGGTAGGCGCAGGTGTCGCTTAGCTCCACCACGTCAAAGGCGGTTTTGGGGTCATCGATCCCGGCCATTTTGTATGCCCGTTTGGCCGCGCTGGTGAGGGCGAAATTGGATGTCAGGTCCCGGTCTCCGAGAAAATAGGAGTCCATGCAGGACCCGAAGCCCGTGAGCCAGACCGGCTTGTCGGTGAATTCATGGGCCCGCTCCTCGCAGCAGAGCAGCATGCCCACGGCCCAGTCCGTGACCGGGTAGCGGTGCAGGGCCCGGATGGGATCGGCCAGCATGGGCGAGGCGGTCACATCAGATGCCGTGACCATGTCGTTTTCCCGGGCATAGGGGTTTTTGGCCGCGTTCTGCCGGGACCGCACCACGATCTGGGCCAGGTGGTCGTCGGTGATGCTGGATTGCTTCATGTAGGCCCGGGCCTGGAGGGCCGCGGCATTGAGGTAGTCGAGCCCCAGGGGCCGGCAGTAAAACGGGTCAAAGGCCAGGTTGGTGTTCATGTTGCGGTTTTCGGTCTGGGATTCCTTGCAGTGGCCCATGACCAGGATCAGGTCGTCATGGCCGGACAGGATGGAGGCCATGGCGTATCCCAGGGCGTTGGCGCCGTCCTGGGCCGCTTTTTCCTCGCCCCGGTAATGGGCGCCCACCACGTCGGTCATGCCGTTGTCCGAGATGGTCCGGGCGTCGAACACGTCGTCCGAGCAGGTGACGATGTTGCGGATTCCCTTTTCCATGTCAAAGGTCACGCCGGTCTGGGCCATGATGGATTCAAAGCATTCCAGCAGCATTCCCTGAAACCGCCGGTACCAGATGTCCGGTTCGTTCTTGATCTGCGCCGCGGCGCAGACGGCGACTCTGCGGTTCATAAGCATTCCTTTATGTTTTATGCGTTTAATTATGCCAGCATCAGCCGGGAGATGATTTCCTTCATGATCTCGGTGGTGCCGCCGCCGATGGAGAGAATCCGGTTGTCCCGGTAAAGCCGCTCCA
>CAZRES010000175.1:0-3197 GCA_964598885.1 uncultured Desulfobacteraceae bacterium
CTTCACGGTCCCGGACAATGGATGCCGCGGAGATGCCTTTTCCGGTTCCTTCGGCCACCGGTTTGACAAAGTACGGCGGATCAAAGGCAACGCCGCCGGCTTCCCCGGCGTGTTGGGCCACCAAAAAATCGGCGGTGGGGATTCCCGCGTCCCGGATCACCCGCTTGGTCATCCCCTTGTGCAGGGTCAAACTCATGACCAGTGGGTCGGAAAAGGTATAGGGGATCCGGTAAAGATCCAGCATGGCCGGCACCAGGGCCTCCCGGCCCATGCCGTGCAGGCCTTCGGCGATATTAAACACCAGGTCCCAGCGTTTTCCGGCGAGCAGGGCCGCGGCAAGCTGGCGGGCATGGCCGATGCGTTCCACGCGATGGCCCAGTTCGCCGAGGGTGGATTCAATAGCCGCAATGGTATCATCTTTGTCGAATTCAGCGGTCTCATCCAGGCTGTATCCCATGGCCAGGTATTCGGACCGCAGGTCATAGGTCATGCCGATGGTCAATCCCATTTTGATCCTTTCTCGACATATAAAAAAAAAGGGAATGCGGCGGCGCCATCCCGCCCGAACCCGCATCCCCGCGTATATCAGTTATTATATATGAACCGTATCCGCGCCATCCGGATACCCAAACGTCTTTCCCTCGTAATTGGTCAGCAGCAAATTCCCGTTGTCCCGGCCGGCCGTGTAATCGGGCATCAACGGGATCTTACCGCCGCCGCCGGGGGCGTCCACCACGTAGGTGGGCACGGCATAACCGCTGGTGAACCCTCTTAGGCCGCGGATAATCTCCAATCCCCTGGCCACGGGCGTTCGAAAATGCGCGGAGCCGGATATGGGGTCGCACTGATACAGGTAATACGGTTTAACCCGCATTTTCATCAGGCGCTGCACCAATGTTTTCATGGTTTCCACCTCATCGTTGACCCCTTTGAGCAGCACGGTCTGGGACCCCAGGGGAATGCCGGCGTCGGCCAGCATGGTGCACGCCCGCTGGGATTCGATGGTGCATTCATCCGGATGGATGAAATGCAGGCTCATCCAGAGAGGATGATGCTTTTTCAACACACGCACCAGTTTCTGGGTGACCCGCTGGGGCAGCACGGCCGGAATTTTCGTTCCGATCCGCACGATCTCCACATGGGGGATCTGGCGGAGCTGGGACAGAATCCAGTCAAGGCGGTCATCCCCCAACATCAGCGGATCGCCGCCGGAGAGCAGCACGTCCCGGACCGACCGCGTCTGGCGGATGTACTCGAAGGCCGCTTCCAGCCGCGCCCGGCCGGGCAGGATGGACCCGTGTCCCACTACCCTAGATCGCGTGCAATATCGACAGTAAGTCGAACAGAAATCCGAAAGCAGCAGCAATACACGATCCGGATACCGATGCACCAACCCCGGCACCGGGCTCTGGTGTTCTTCGCCCAGGGGGTCGTCGGCTTCGCCGGGCATCCGCAACAACTCGCCGGCCGTCGGGACCACGGTCCGGCGCAGGGGCTGATCCGGGTCCGTTGGAGAAACCAGGCTCAGGTAGTACGGCGTGATCCCGAGGGGCAGTTTGACATCGGCATGAAACAGAGCAAAGCGCTCGGATTCCGACAACGATATCATGGAGGCGAGCTGAGACGCGCTTCGAATCCGGTTGCTGACCTGCCAGCGCCAGTCATTCCAGAGTTTGGTCGGAACCGCGTGGAAAAAACGTTTTCGAAAAGCTCGGACGGCGGGGTTTGACACCCCGGTTCGATGGGCGGGAAACCGGACAATCTGTCCCGGTTGGGTCAGGGCCTGGGGGGAATCCGTAAAAAGCCCGACCAACTGGGTATCCGGAGGTTCGTCATCCTTCTCCTCCACCGGGCATGAGGGCGCCGCTGTTGCCTCATTTTGAAACGGAGCCGTAATATTTGTCATCTACATATTCCTTTAATGAAAGGGTTCGGTGCATTACTTCCGGGAATCCGCCGAAAAATCCCGTCGAATTCTAATCGCGGAATATAGGGATCTATCTTTAAAATGCAAGAAAATATGCAGGCTCTGAAAAAATTTTTTCCCAGGAGGAAACCATCGAATTTTCCAGCAGAATTCCTTACGGACCGGACATTTCATAAAAACCCTTGATATCCCGGTCCCGGCGATGCTTTAATGACTGGAAACCGTCTTGTAAGGGAGGGCGCGATGAAACCGTTGAAAGTAAAAATATTTACCTGTTTCACGCTTAACATCAATCCACCCAACGAAACCCAGATCAACCAATGGCTGGCGGATCATCCGGAAATCGAAACCGTGGACATGCTCCAGTCGAATCCATGACAACGACCAAGGACAATATCGAACGCAATCTCAGCATCACCACCCTCTACCGGGAGGGGCCGAATCCTGAATCCTGATAATATCCGATGAATTCTTCCGCCTCGCCAACCTGTGCCGGCGACAGCGCCGCGGCCGGAGCCAAAGAAACCGTCACCATCGCGGTGGTCACGATTGTTCAGTTTCTGACCCCGTTCATGTTTTCGGCCGTGGGCGTGGCCCTGCCGGCGCTGGGCAACGAATTTTCGGCCAATGCCGTGCAGCTCGGCCTGATTGAAATGGTATACATCCTCGGCGTAGGTCTTTTCCTGCTGCCGGTGGGACGATTCGCCGACATTTACGGCCGCAAAAAAGTATTCATCAGCGGGACCGTGGTGATGACCGCTTCCACCGTGGCCCTGGCCCTGGCCCCGACCATCGAAGCGTTTATCCTGTTTCGCTTCCTGCAGGGAGCCGGCGCCGCCATGATCACCTCCACCAGCCTGGCCATCCTGTCCTGCGTGATCCCGGCCCATCGCCGGGGTCGGGCTATGGGTATCGTGGTGTCCGGAGTTTATATCGGCCTTTCCGCAGGCCCCACCCTGGCCGGTCTCATGATCTCCTACCTGGGTTGGCGCTGGATTTTCTATACCGCCGTGCCGGTGGAACTGTTGGCAATGGGCCTTGCCCTCTGGAAGCTGAAAGGCGAATGGGCCGACGCCCGGGGAAAACGCTTCGACGCCTTCGGCAGTCTGATCTACATCGCATCCCTGTTTGCGTTGATTGTCGGGGTCATCCAGCTCAAGGCCATGGCCGAGGCCAAATGGTTGGCCATCGCCGGATTGGCGGGGATTTTTATTTTTTTGTATTATGAATCCAAAAACGACTCGCCCATCATCGATACCGGACTTCTGAC
>CAZRES010000175.1:3297-4825 GCA_964598885.1 uncultured Desulfobacteraceae bacterium
ACCAGCATGACCCTCATCACGGTGCTGCTGTCGGTTTTTCTGGGCCGCCAACCCATCACCCTGGAAACCGGTCCTGCTTTTATCACTAGCATGCGCTGGTCCCTGCTGGTGTTCACCCTGATGAGCGTAGCGGGCATCTTCTGTTCCCTGGGCCGGATCTCCTCCCCGTCAAAGGATCAGCCGGCGTCAATGCCGCCGGAAGAACGCGGCTGACCCATTCGGATTGAATCCATAAGCAGATTCTGATTATGCCGACCCACCCTCCGACGGATCAAAGCACCAGTTCAATCAGATGGGGGCCGCCTTCGGACAGGGCCTTATGAAATGCCCGGGCCATATTTTCGCAGGTATCTACGGATATGGACGGGACCCCGTGGGACTGGCCGAGTTGTACCCAGTTAATGCCGGATAGATCGGTCATGCGGCCGGCGGCGGGGCCGGGGGACAGGTTGCCGGAGCGGGCCATTTCCAGTTTTAAAATATCGTAGGACCGGTTCGAACAGATCAGGGTGATGACGTTTAAATTTTCCTTTGCCTGGGTCCATAAGGATTGGATGGTGTACATGGCGCTGCCGTCGGCCTGGAAATCGATGACCGGTCGATCCGGACAGGCAATGGCCGCGCCTGTGGCCGTGGGCGGCCCCTGGCCGATGGAACCGCCGGTCAGCGCCAGCAGGGTGAATTGCGGGCAGGTGTTGATCAGGGCATGATAAGCCAGGCTGTTGGTGATGGCCTCTTCCACCACAATGGCGTTTTCCGGCTGCAGCGCCGCCAGCACGGCGCCGGCCTTTGACCCGTCCAGGCGGCCCGAGGGAATGTCCGGACGCCCGGGGACCGACAGGAGCCGAAAATCAGGTTCCTCCGGCGCATTCACGGCATCGGCGAGCATAAAAAGGGCCTCCAGGGCGGCCCGATCTCCGCGTTCCATCACCCGGCATTGTTGATCATCCCGAACGAAAATACTCGGCAGGCCTTCATAACCGAAAAACGCCACGGGCGCGCGGGTGCCGAGGCACAGGATGTTCTCATAGGGCTTTAGCGCCTCCAGGGCCATTTCCGGCAGATAGGGGATGCGATGAATATCGGGATACCCCGCGCCCTGCTCCAGACGGGCCGGAAAGGTATCGTAAAACAGCTCGCAATCGGTTTTGGTTTTGATCCGGGCCGCGATCATCAAACCTTTTTCGGATACTGCCTGCCCGCCTAAGATCAGAGCGCACCGCTTTTGCCGGTTCAGCACGGCCGCGGCCTGGGCGATCCATTTCTCATTGATGCCGGGGGGCTCTTTGTCGGAAACAAAAGCCCCCGAATATTCCATGGTTTCCAGGCATTCCGCCCATTGAAAATCATTGGGCGCGATCAGGGTCGCGATCCGGCCGTTTATGGCACGGGCAACGCCTTCTTTGGCGTCCCGGCCGAACTGTTCTTGTTTTTTCACCGTACGGTACCATCCGGATACCGTCCCGGCCAGGGCCTCGATATCCATGGCTAAAAGGGGATCAAAAGGAAGATGCCAGCTCGCGTGCTC
>CAZRES010000176.1:0-4753 GCA_964598885.1 uncultured Desulfobacteraceae bacterium
CTTGACATGTACACCACGACCAAGCGCCGGTTTATCCAGCGTTTTGCCGAGACCATCCTGATTCCGCGTGGCATGAAGCATAAAATGCAGTTTGTGGGCCCCACCGGCACAAATGCCGTGGAAGCCGCATTAAAACTGGCTCGCAAGGCCACCGGACGCCACGGCATTTATGCCTTCAGCCACGGGTTTCACGGCATGACTCTCGGATCTCTGGCCTGTACGGCAAACTCCTATTTTCGAGGTGCGGCCGGCGTACCTTTGGATCATGTCACCCATCTTCCCTTTGAAAACGGTCCCGGAGGCGGCATTGACCACATCCAGGGACTGCGATGCGCCCTGGCCGATTCTTCCAGCGGCCTTGAAAAACCCGCGGCCGTGATCGTGGAGCCCATCCAGGCCGAAGGCGGCGTAAACGTGGCCAGTCGGCAATGGCTCCATGCAGTGCAGGAACTGACCCATGAAAACGACGCGCTGCTGATTTTCGACGATATCCAGGCCGCTTGCGGCCGCACCGGTTCTTATTTCAGCTTTGACGGCATGGATCTTTCCCCGGATATCATCTGTCTGGCCAAGGGCCTCGGAGGGTATGGAACTCCGCTGGCCATGAACCTGATCCATCCCGAGTATGACCGGCTCTGGAAGCCCGGGGAGCACACCGGCACGTTCCGCGGCCAGGGGCTTTCCTTTGTAGCCGGGTCCGAGGCCATGAGCTACATTGAAGACCAGGATTTCATGGATGCCGTCAAGCGAAAAGGCACCATCATGAACAAGCGCCTCAAATCCCTTGTGCCCGTTAACGCCGGCCCTGAAATCGCCGTGCGGGGCAAAGGCATGATCCAGGGGCTCGACGTGGGCGACGGGGAAAAAGCCGGCGCCATTGCCGCGGAATGTTTTGACCGGGGACTGCTCATCGGTCCCTGCGGCACCGGGGGCCGGGTGCTGAAACTGATTCCGCCGCTGACCATTTCCGACGCGGATCTTTCCGAAGGGCTCGGCATCTTCGCCGATGTCGTCAACCGGCACTTACAGGAGGAATAAGATGAAACAGCGCGACGACATGACCTTTCCATTCGAGGAATATGAACGGCGGCTTCGCGATCTGCGGGAACGGATGGAATACCGCCGTCTGGATGCCGTGGTGATCACGGACCCGGAAAACCTGATGTATCTGACCGACTATCAGACCACGGGGTATTCTTTTTTTCAGGCTCTGGTGGTGCCCCTTGAAACCGAGCCGTTTATGATCACCCGCCGGCTGGAGGAATCCAATGTCCACCACCGGACCTGGGTCGAAAATACGCGGCCCTATCCGGACACCGGGGATGCCATCCAGATGCTGGTGGAAGCCCTTCGGGAATTCGGCCTGGCCAAAAAATGCGTCGGCTACGAGCGGAACAGCTATTTTTTTCCGGCGTATCACCAGGACCACATCCACACCACTTTTACCCGGGGGCAGTTGCTGGACTGTTTCGGTATTGTGGAACAGGGTCGTATCCGCAAATCAAAATTTGAAATCGATGTCATGCGCAAGGCCGCCAGGGCCACGGAAGTCGGCATGAAGGCGGGATTTGAGGCGTGCCGGCCCGGTGTGACGGAAAATGACATCGGCGCGGCCATCAGCAACGCCATGTTCCTTGCCGGCGGCGAACCGCCCGCGGTCATGCCGTATGTGACGTCCGGGCCGCGGACCATGATCGGTCACGCCACCTGGGAAGGCCGCACCGTGCAGCCCGGCGAACACGTCTTTTTGGAGGTGGGGGGCTGTTTCCGGCGCTATCATACCGCCATGATGCGCACCGTGCTTCTGGGGGAGATGACCGAGTCCATGCAAAAAGCCCAGGATCGCATGAAAATCGCCTTAACCGAAGTCAAAAAGCTGATCCGGCCGGGCCTGACCGTATCCGACGCCGACAATCTGGTGCGCAAAATCATCATGGAAAACGATGTGGGCGCCACCCTGATCACCCGATCGGGATACTCCATCGGCATCGCCTTTCCGCCGAGCTGGGATGAAGGTTATATTCTAAGCCTCAAGCAGGCCGATTCAAGCATCCTGGAAGAAGGGATGACCATCCATATTATTCCATGGATGTGGGGCGTTGACGGGGACAAAACCGTGGGCATTTCCGATACGATTTACATCACCGATGACGGCTGCGAATCCTTTTTCACCCTTGAAGAGGATTTTGTCTGCAAGCTCGATCTGGAATCCGGAAAAAGTGCGAAAAAACAAGCCCCAAAAAGCATTGACGAAAAACAACCCGAACCGGAACCCGTGCTTTTTGCATTGGAACCGCGGAAAACAGACTCCGGACAAGAGAAAACAAAGGCAAAAGAAAAAGAGAAAGGAGCTTATGCTGAACGTAATTGATCCCAGCCGGGGAACATTGCTGCATGAATTTCCCATTGATGATCCCGCCACCGTGGAACGCATTCTTAAAACCGCCGCGGAAACCTTTAAAACCTGGCGTGAGACCACGTTTGCCGAGCGGGGAGCTGTGTTAAAAAACGTCGCTCAGTACATGCGCGATAACATCGACACTCTCGCCATGCTCATGACCGAAGAAATGGGCAAGCCCATCAAAGAAGCCCGGGGCGAGGTCAACAAATCGGCATGGTGCGCCGAGCATTACGCCGAACACGCCCAATCCTATCTGGCGCCGGAAACCATTGTCTCGGATGCGGCCAAAAGCTACGTGCAATATCTGCCCCTGGGCACGATCCTGGGAATTCTGCCATGGAACGCGCCCTTCTGGCTGGCGTTTCGCTTTTGCGCCCCCGCCCTGATGGCCGGCAACACCTGCGTCATGAAGCACGATTCCCATGTGCCCGCCTGCTCCCGGGGGATTGCCGAAATTTTTGAAAAGGTCAACGCGCCGGCGGGCATCTTTCAGAGTCTGATGGTCAAATCATCGGCCATTGAGGCGATCATCCGCGATCCGCGCATTCAGGCGATCTCCCTGACCGGCTCCGAAAGGGCCGGCAGCGCGGCGGCCGCCATTGCGGCCTCGGAAATCAAACCCGCCGTTCTGGAACTCGGCGGTTCAGACCCCTGTGTGGTGCTGGCCGACGCTGACCTTGAAAAAGCCGCCGATATCATCACCCTGTCGCGCATCATCAATGCCGGCCAGTCTTGCATCGCGGTCAAACGGATCATCGTGGAAGAACCGGTTTACGACCAAATGGTGTCCCTTTTAAAAGAGCGGCTCGCGGCCCTGAAAGTGGGTGATCCGCGTCAGGAAAGCACGGACATCGGACCCATTGCCCGAAGCGATCTGCGGGACGATCTGCATCGTCAGGTGGAAGAAACCGTGGCGGCGGGGGCCAAGTGCCTGCTGGGAGGCAAGATACCGGACAGCGAAGGCTTCTTCTACCCTGTGACCCTGCTGGTGGATGTGACGCCGGAAATGACCGCATTCCGGGAAGAGACCTTCGGCCCGGTGGCGGCGGTGATCCGGGCCCGGGATGAAGCGCATGCTATGAAACTGGCCAATGATACGCCTTTTGGTCTGGCCGCCAGCATCTGGACCGAAACCGTCCGGGGCCAGGCCCTGGCCCGGCAGTTTGCCGCCGGCCAGGTGGCGGTCAACGGCATCGTGAAAACCGATCCCCGGCTGCCCAGCGGCGGCATCAAGCGCTCGGGCTACGGCCGCGAACTCGGCCCCCACGGCATCCGCGAATTCGTCAACGCCCAGCAGATCTGGATCGGCCCGGCAAAAGGATAATATTGCGGCCATCCTGCAAAAAAACCGCCACAAAAAGAAACCTGAAACACAAACGGCCCGCTTTTGAGAGCGGGCTCCTACCCATATGGCTGGGCTCAAAAGTGCCCGAAACGGGTATGCGATCTGGCCTGGCGTCCCCTACCCGCCGTTTTCCATGCTGGAAAAAGCGGGAGGTCTGACCTGCGAAACCCAAATCGTCGAACATGAGCAGCAGAAATATTACCGTCTCAGGCCCGAAGGACGAGTACTGTTGAACGGAATGGGGAAAAATTAAAAACTGTATCAGGAGGTTATTGAAGGATGATGTATATCGTTATCTGTACGGCGGCCTTGCTGGTATCCGGGCTGACCCTGTTTTCCGGTTTCGGCCTGGGCACGTTGCTGATGCCGGCGTTTGCGGTCTTTTTTCCCGTTCACGTGGCCGTGGCCGCCACCGCGGTGGTGCACGGAGCCAACAATATTTTCAAAATTCTGGTGGTGGGGAAACACGCGGACCGGGACCTGGTGATGCGTTTCGGCGTCCCGGCCATTCTGGCGGCTTTTGCCGGAGCAGCGGTGCTGGCCTATGTGGCTGGTTTCGGCGAAATTCTGCGCTACTCCATCGGCCCCAAAACCGCCGTGATCACCCCCATCAAACTGGTCATGGGAATCCTCATGTTCGGTTTTGCCATGTTCGAACTGCTGCCCGTTCTCCGGGAACTGAAGTTTGACCGTCGGTATCTTTTCCTGGGCGGGCTGCTGTCGGGCTTTTTCGGCGGATTGTCCGGCCACCAGGGAGCCCTGCGGTCGGCGTTTCTGGTGAAGACCGGCGTATCTACTGCCGCGTTTGTAGGCACCAACGCGGTGATCGGCTTCCTAGTGGACATGGTCCGGATTGCCACCTATGCGTTGATGTTCTTTCTGGCAAAGACAGCCGGTCCTCTGCCCCTGGACCAGTGGCCTCTGGTCGTCGCCGGAATCATAGCGGCCTTTACCGGCGTGATGATCGGCAAGCGCTGGATGCACAAGGTCACCATGTCGGCCGTCCA
>CAZRES010000177.1:0-4749 GCA_964598885.1 uncultured Desulfobacteraceae bacterium
AAGCATCAATGGTTTTGACATTATTTATTTTTTATATTATTGAAATGTGTTCTGCAGGCATTCGGTCGGGGGCTCTGCTGCCCCCGAAAGGGGCGAAGCGCGCCTAAAAGTCGAAAATTAGTGGCTGTCCCCAATTTTAAGGTGGAATAATGAAAACCGCGTTAATCACCGGAATCACGGGCCAGGATGGGGCCTATCTGGCGGAATTGCTGCTGGAAAAGGGATACGGCGAAATCCACGGCATCAAGCGCCGGTCTTCCCTGTTCAATACCCAGCGGGTGGATCATCTTTACCAGGACCCGCATGAGAAAGAACGGCGGTTCATCCTGCATTACGGCGATCTCACGGATGCCACCAACCTGGTGCGGATCATCCAGGAAGTTCAGCCCGATGAAATCTATAACCTGGCGGCCCAGAGCCATGTGCAGGTTTCTTTTGAAACCCCGGAATACACCGCCAACGCCGATGCCCTCGGAACCTTGAGGCTGCTGGAGGCGATCCGCATCCTGGGGCTGGAAAAAAAGGTCCGGTTTTACCAGGCATCCTCATCAGAACTTTACGGCAAGGTTCAAGAAACGCCCCAGAATGAAAACACGCCCTTTTATCCCCGGTCCCCTTACGCCTGTGCAAAGCTTTATTCCTACTGGTGCACCATCAACTACCGGGAAGCCTACGGAATCTATGCCTGCAACGGCATCCTTTTCAACCATGAATCCCCCCTGCGGGGCGAAACCTTTGTCACCCGCAAAATCACCCGGGCCGCGGCCCGCATGGCCCTGGGTCTGGAAAACCATCTTTATCTGGGCAACCTTAACGCCCTGCGGGACTGGGGCCATGCCAAAGATTTCGTCCGCGCCCAGTGGCTGATCCTCCAGCAGGACGCGCCGGAGGATTACGTCATCGCCACCGGCGTGCAGCATTCCGTTCGACAATTCTGCGAAAAAACCTTTGGCTGCATCGGCATCCGGTTGCGCTGGGAGGGGGAAGGGATCAACGAAAAAGGATATGTGGCGGATATCGCCGATGCGCCGCTGTTAAGCGCCCTGCCCCTGGCCCACCACATCGACCGTTTCAAAAAGGACCAGGCCGTTGTATCGGTGGATCCCCGCTATTTCCGACCCACGGAAGTCGATTCCCTGCTGGGAGATGCCTCCAAAGCCAGAGACCGGCTCGGCTGGCGCCCGGAAATCCCCCTTGACCAGATGATATCCGAAATGGTGGCCCGGGATCTTGAAGACGCCGCCCGGGAGGCCATCTGCGCCCGAAACGGCTTTTCAATCCCGTCAAGCTGTGAAGCATTGATGTAACCTCAGGCGGCAAAGACAATCATGATCCAGGCATCCGATACGATCTACATCGCCGGCCACGCCGGACTGGCCGGTTCGGCCCTGGTCCGCAAATGCCGCGAAAAGGGCCATGATCGCCTGATCCTGCGGGCCCATGCGGAACTCGACCTGCGAAACCAGGCCGCCGTGAATGCGTTTTTCCAATCAGCGCAGCCGGACCACGTGATCCTGGCCGCCGCCACAGTGGGCGGGATCGCCGCCAACCACACCCGGCCCGGGGAATTCATCTACGACAACCTGATGATCCAGACCAACGTCATCCACGCGGCCCGGGCCGCCGGGGTCAAGCGCCTGATCTTTCTGGGATCGTCGTGCATCTATCCCCGGAACTGTCCCCAGCCCATGAAAGAGGAATATCTGCTTACCGGCCCGTTGGAGCCCACCAATGAACCCTATGCCGTGGCGAAAATCGCCGGCATCAAAATGTGCCAGTCCTACAACCGGCAATACCGCACCCGGTTTCTGGCCGTAATGCCCACCAATCTTTACGGCATCAACGACAATTTCGACCTGCAATCCAGCCATGTGCTGCCGGCCCTGATCCGCAAGTTCCACGAAGCCAAAGCAACCAACAAAGCCGCTGTCACCGTTTGGGGCACCGGCGCGCCCCGCCGGGAATTTCTGCATGCCGATGATTTCGCCGATGCCTGCTGGTTCCTTTTAAATCTGTCCGACGCGGATTTTTCCCGCCTGATTGCCGGCAATGAGACCACCCCGCTGATCAATATCGGCTGCGGCAAAGATATTTCCATCGCCGAACTGGCCGACCTCATCGGCGACATCGTGGGATTTTCCGGAACCACCGTCTATGACCCGTCCCAACCGGACGGCACGCCCCAAAAACTTCTGGATGTGTCCCGGTTGACAACTCTGGGATGGACAGCCGCTATCCCGCTACGCCAGGGCATTCAACAGACCTATGAATGGTGCCGGAAAAATCAAATCTTTTAATAACATTGAACCTTGACAACAGGCATCTTGCTGAATTTTCAATAAAATATCTGACAACAAATATGTAGCATACATATGCCCGAAATAAAAACCACCACCGAACCATATTTCACCATCAAGCCCACCAAAGGCTGGGGCAGCCTGGCCCTGGGGGAACTGTGGGAATATCGCGACCTGCTGTATTTTCATGTCTGGCGGGAAGTCAAGGGGAAATACCGCCAGATGGCGCTGGGGCCCATCTGGATCGTTTTGCAGCCCATCATTCACATGGTGGTGCTGAGCTTTATCTTCGGCCGCATCGCCAAACTTTCCAGCGAAGGAATCCCGTATATCCTCATGGTTTATGTGGCCATGATCCCCTGGACGTTTTTCAGCAATGCCTGCACCCTGTCCGTAAACAGCCTGGTTAGCCAGATGGGCGTAATCTCCAAGGTTTATTTTCCCCGAATGATCATTCCCCTTTCCACGATTTTAGGCGGTCTGGTAGATTTCATCATATCTTTTGCCGTATTTCTCATCATTATGCTTGCCATGGGATTTGTTCCGGGTTGGCATTTCCTGTTCATGCCGTTATACCTGCTGCTGGCGGTTGCGGCCGCCCTGGCCGTCGGTCTCTGGACCGCAAGCCTTACCGTCCAGTTCCGGGATATGCGCCTGATCGTTCAGTACGGCGTTCAGATATTCATGTATCTGACCCCCGTGGCCTATTCGACCTCGGAGGTGGCCCTGAACGCCCCCCAATGGCTCTGGCTGTTCAAACTCAACCCCATGTTCTGGGTGGTAGATGGTTTCCGCTGGTCCATATTCGGCACCGGGACGCCGCCGGAACCCTACATGGCGGTTTCCGTAGCCATTGTCGCGGTGGGCCTTGCAACCGGCGCTTTCGTGTTTCGCCGGACGGAGCGAACCATTGTTGATTTGTTGTAATCCATGAATTGCAAACAAGGCCGGAAATGAGCAATATCGCGATTCAGGCACGAAACCTAAGCAAACTCTACCGCATCGGCGTTCAGAAAAAACCCGCGCGAACCGCGCTGGGCCGCATCAGCCGGATCATCGCCTCCCCGTTTGACTGGCTGACCTCACAGATCCGGGGCATCACTGAAGAGGAAACCCTGTGGGCGATTAAAGACGTGTCCTTTGAAGTGAAATGGGGCGAAGTGGTCGGAATTATCGGCAGCAACGGCGCGGGAAAATCCACATTGCTGAAAATTCTGTCCCGCATCACCGAACCGACCAGCGGGGAGGCCGATATTTACGGCCGATTGGCCGCCCTTCTGGAAGTGGGCACCGGCATGCATCCGGAGTTGACCGGACGCGAGAATATTTATCTAAACGGCTGCATCCTCGGCATGAAAAAAGCGGAAATCGATAAAAAATTCGATGAAATCGTGGCATTTTCCGGCATTGAAAGATTTATCGACACCCAGGTCAAACGCTACTCCTCAGGCATGCGCGTCCGGCTGGGTTTTGCCATCGCCGCCCACCTGGAGCCTGAAATTCTGGTAGTGGATGAGGTTCTGGCGGTCGGGGACGCGGCATTCCAGAAAAGATGCCTGGGCAAGATGAAAGATGTTGCCGGCGAAGGACGGACCGTGTTGTTTGTCAGTCATAACATGGGGGCGGTAAAATCTCTTTGCAACCGGGGGATCCTTATAAATAGAGGCCGCCTTGAAAACGAGGGTTCCGTTGAAGACATCATTAATGAATATCTCAATTTTGACAATGAAGATATACTCCATCAAGAATGGTGTGGTCCTGAGCAAGCACCGGGGAATGAACGCGTCCGGGTGGCTTGCCTTGATCTGGACTATCACGGGAAAAAGGCCGGAAGGCCTATTTACACGACAACACCGATTACGATACGTTATAGATTCTGGAATCTGTTGGAGAACCAGCAGCTAAACATCAGCAGCCATTTAAAAAATCCATCGGGTGAAGTAATATTTAATGTGTGGAGCAAAAAAACGGTTCTGTGTAGGGGACTGATAGAAGGAAAACTTCAGATACCCGGGGAATTTCTTAACGACGGTTTGTACTTACTGGATTTAATGCTGGTGCATAATGGAAAAGCGATCTTCGTTATGGATAGCGCTTTTCGTTTCCAGGTCCATGATGACCGAAAAAATGCGGAATGGTTTGGGAAGGTTAAAGGCGCAATTCGTCCTGCTTTTCTTGAATTTCCCCTCGAAAGAATCGACTGCCTGTGAACGATAATCCCCAATCACCCATCTTCGTCACCCAGCCCTCTCTGCCGCCCCTGGAGGAATTTGTCGAATCCCTTCATCACATATGGGATTGCAAATGGCTGACCAATAACGGACGCTATCACCAGCGCTTTGAAGCGGCACTGGCGGAATATCTGGGCGTCCAATACATCTCCCTTTTCTGCAACGGGATGATCGCCCTGCAGGTGGGGCTCCAGGCCCTGGAGATCACCGGGGAGGTAATC
>CAZRES010000178.1:0-4580 GCA_964598885.1 uncultured Desulfobacteraceae bacterium
CCATGAGCATGCCTTTGGCCTTGGTGGTGCAGACGACTTTGGCATCCGGATATTTTTCCAGAACCATTGGAATGGCTCCGGAATGATCCTGCTCGGCATGGTGGGACACGATATAATCAATTTTAGGAACGTCTTCCAGCTGCGATAAGAGAACATCGGCCATGGGCGGATCCACAGTGTCGAGCAAAGCCGTCTTTTCGCTGCCGGAAATCAGATAGGCATTGTAGGTGGTGCCATCCGGGAGCGGTATAAGGGAATCAAAAAGACGCCGGCTCCAGTCCACCGCGCCCAGCAAAAATATTTTGTCTTTTATCATGCGCTTGTTCATTTTGACCTCCTTGATTTTCGTTGTATTGCCCGCCGGTTTCCTCTAATTGAACCGTCAAATTAAAATTCACCTTCAGGCCGCCCTGCCGGGCGATCTCTTGTCCCAAAACGGCTAACACTTCACCAACACTAAAACTGACAGGCACATTTCGCCGTCGGCCCGGTCCACGTGGAGGTAAATTAAGCTTTTCCGCTGGGACATATTTTTTCAGGTTCGGAACTTTCCGAATGGCCTCGTTCAAGGAGAGGAAATCCCGGCCAAAATTACGGGTAAGGTTGTAAATTTCCTCTGTGGCCAATTCCAGAACTTCAGGGACCAGCCTGAATTTGAAGCTTGTTCCGGTGCTTTTTGTCTTTTTTATAAAATAGCCCAGGTTATAATTGTCACTGTTGGAAAGCTTGCCCAGCACGGAGGACACATCCACAATCTTGACCTCTTCACCCATGGCTTCAGATATCATACGGGCGATTTCGGCGGAACGTCGGGGTTTACCGGAAAGCAGGGTGTCGATAATGTATTCACTCCGTGTTTTCCTGTCTTTTGCCATATCCCAGATAGGCTCCTGAGTTAATTCCTATGGTTTTCTCAATAGCTGTCCCGGCTGGTATTATTGTTTATTTCCATTTAACCGAGCCAGCAGTTTCCCGGAATTTTTAAACGTAACCACATTCCGCCCACTCAGCATCATGGCCTCACCAGTCGCCGGATTCCTGCCTTTTCGCTGAGCCCTGTTTTTCACACAGAATTTGCCAAACTCTGAGATCAAGACATCTTCGCCCGAGGCCAGCGTGGACTTGATGATCTCCATGAGCTGCTCAACGGTTTCGGTAGCGGCCTTAGTCGGGAAGCCCATTTTGTCGCTGATGTTTGATATCATATCTTTCTTCCTCAATGCCATGCGCGGATCTCCGTATTGAATGGGTTGCTGGTATGAATTGGATTTTTATTTCGGCAAACATCCCAGAAAAATGAAGAAATTTCAATATAAAAGCCCCCTGAGCGCTGGAATGGATTGGCGATGTTGAATTGTGAATAAGGCATTTCACGGCATTGCCCCGTACATCAAAAAAATTTGACTTATCCGCATTATGGGATTAATCTTACAATCAGAATTAGCGGCAATGGCTTTTATCTTCACCGGGAATTTGTCATGAACAAAAGCATGCCGAATCTGCCAAATGAAACTTTTCTGCAAAAGAAAACCCCTATATTTTTTTTCCCTAACATATCTTTTTGGTCTTATCCTATAACTTTATGGATAAATGACGAGGATTTTCGGAATTTTGAGGGCATCCTCGATTCCACTGCTACAATCTATCGATCCCCCAAAACCCACTGACACACTCCTACAACAACAAAGGGCCTGTTAAAACATGACATACAATCTGATTTCTGAAATACATTGAGTCATGAAAAGCAATGCCTTATTTCTGAACCTGATGGTATATGCGGTATGACAGCTATCATAACTGAAGAAAATATCCGGCAAATGGCCTCCCGGTGGCTGGGGTCTTCCAGCGACCCCCATGATTTGCTGATTCATACCGACACCACGGACTTTTTCCGTTTGGAATACGGTGATGTGGTCATGCTCAAGGACAAGCCCTACCTGGTGCGCCAAAATGCCAAGGAAGATCGGTTCGGGGTTGATGAGGATGTGAAATACTGGGTGAAGCGCGCCATTGATCTGCAAAGTGGGGATGCCAAAATCATCAAACTCGCCTTTTATGAAAAATTTACGTCCCATGTCGGCGACATTGAATTCGAATGCTTTCGCAGTCCGAGAAAAGAGGCACGGATTTTAGAACTGGTTGCCGGCCACCAAAACTTTATGCAGGGGTTTGCTGTCGAAGATGAAAAAGAAAACATCGTCCGCGTTTTGGATTTAATCCACGGTCGACCGCTGTCTAACTACATTGAAGGCCTGGATATGGGGCACCAGGCCTACTTCAAGGATCTGTTCCCCCAGATACTGGATCGGTTCATGGCGTGCATCAGGGCCATCGGGTTTCTGCACGAGAACGGCGAAAAGCATGGTGACATCAGACGCGATCATATCTTCATCGACCGGGAGGGTGACCGGTATCGCTGGATTGATTTTGACTTTAACTACCGGCACCGGGAAAATATCTATGCGTATGACCTGTTCGGGTTGGGGAACATTCTGATGTTTATTGCGGGCAAAGGCGATGTGCTGCTGTATGATCTGCGGGATCAGCACAGCCCTCTTCTCGACACACTGCGGGATGAAGATTTAAACATCGTTTTTCATAATCGCGTAGCCAATCTAAAAAAAATATACCCCTATATTCCGGAATGGTTGAATCGGGTGTTTATGCATTTTTCAAAAGGCGCCAACTGGTTTTACGAAAGCACAACCCAGCTGTACCACGATCTGGAAGTGTTCAAAAACGAATGGCAGACGTAACAACTGGAGGGGCTCATGGGCGATGACGGCGCAAACTCTGAAAACGGAGAAAAAGTATTTAACCGCAACATCTTAATTGCTGTGGATGAATCATCCAATGCACGCAGGGCTGTTTCATATGTGGGACAGCTCCTGGGCGGTTTGGCGGGTTTCAAGGTGACGATCTTGCATGTGGTACCGGAACCGGAAGAGGATTACTTTTCCACTTCCGAGGAAAAAGAAAAATGGTTGGCGCACTACAGTTCAAAAGTCGATGCCATGTTGAAAGATTATCGTCATTTGCTCATTGAAAAGGGATTCCCGCCGGACACTGTATCGGTCCGATCCACGCTGCGCTACTGTCCTTCCATGGCCGCTTGTATCCTGTCGGAGCGTGATGAGACCGGATACAGCACCATCGTCGTCGGCAGACAAGGGCTTTCGCGCAGTGAAGAGTTCTTATTCGGCAGTATTTCCAGCAAGATAGTCAGTCACGCGCGTAAGTGCACGATCTGGGTCGTGGAATAGACAAGGGTGTCATTGAATTAAAAACGTCCATCCCTTCCCCTTGCCTTTAAAGCCGATGGGGTGATGTGATGACCATCCGCAATCTTGAGTTCATGTTCAACCCCTCTACCGTCGCCCTGGTGGGCGCGAGCCAAAAGCCCGGCTCCATCGGTGCCGTAATATCCCGGAATTTGGTGGATACCGGTTTTAAAGGGGACATCTTCCCGGTTAATTCGAAATAGGAATAGTCGTTGGTGCCGATGCGGAGGTGGCAGGTGGTGGCTGGGTTCATCAGAATTACAGTGCCAATTCTTGCTCTGACGCAACTAACCTCTCCAAAAGGCCTTCAGCGAAAAGAGCCGCTTCGGATATATCCGTTTCATCCGGGTGACTGGGATAGGTGCGGAAAATTTGATGAAAGCCGTTGCATTTAAACCGTCCCAGGCTGGTCTGTTGCAGTTCTTTTTCCATGAAGTCAAGGCATCTGTTGGCGGTCAGTGTTCCAAAAAACGGTGCGCCATAGGTTACAAAGACTGCCGATGCGTTAACAGCCTCAAGTTCTGATAAAAACGTTTCAATTTTATCGGTCGGCATGCCGCCATGCACCGGAGACCCCACAACGATCAAATCATATTGGTTGGGGAAATAATCTCCGATGTCATCCATATGAACACTTGGACAATTCAGAACGCGGGCGATTTCATCGGCAATTTTACCGGTATTGCCGCTCCAGCTATCATACACCACGATGCTTTTGGGGCACTCCGGGCCGGTTTGTTGAAATTGTCTTCCGTCCGCATGAAAATCCATGGCGGCATTGTGGGTGGCGCAACCGGAAAACAGAACACTTATCAGAAGGGCTATGAACAACAGGCAATATTTTCTTTGATGCATTTCTTTCCTCCCACTGGCAGGGTATGAATTAATTTAAATACAAGCTGTCTTTACTTCCCCTTATTTATCAGATCCCGCAGTTTCCCCGAACATTTGAACGTCAGTACATTCCGGGCATCCAACATCATATCATCACCGGTAGCGGGATTTCTGCCTTTGCGTGCGTTTTTGCTTTTCACCCCGAATTTGCCGAATCCGGAAATCATCACGTCTTCGCCCGAGGCCAACGTGGACTTGATGATCTCCAGGAGCTGCTCAACGGTTTGGGTAGCGTCTTTTTTGGCGAGCTCCATTCCTTCCGTAATTTTCGCGATCAATTCATTTTTCGTAAGCGCCATGTGAGTCTCCTTGAACATTATTTTCAGGGCATGCAGAAATACCTATGAGGACTTTTTTGCCGTTACGATGCCATCCATGTGTTCTTCCTGCCGGACCTGCCTTATA
>CAZRES010000179.1:0-1704 GCA_964598885.1 uncultured Desulfobacteraceae bacterium
TCAGAAAACAATTGATGCCGAGAAGCCGCTCTCCGATGGCGGCTGGAAGCTGCCTGGCGTCTGCAAGGCGTCCCTTCTTGGCCGCAAGCGGCTTGACGGCCTTGATATAGGTTCCGGCATGGCTCTTCCATGTATAATATTTCCGTACATTCATGATCCCGTTTCTGGAAGAGGTTTCCCACAGCTCCGGGTCGGTTAACAGCTGTTTCAGGGTCGCGCTGATTTCACCGGGATCGTTAACATCAATGAGAATGCCGTTTTCGCAATTGGCGATAATGTCCCGGGGCCCCCCGTCATCCGTTGCCACAATCGGAAGGCCCGAGGCGCTGGCTTCCAGCAGGGTCAGACCGAAGGGTTCGGTCAGGGCCGGATTGATGAATACGCCGCCCTTGTCCGCGACAATGCGGTAAAGCTCGGGGACTTCATAAGCAAAATCGTGTTTTTTGGGAATCGCCAGTTTTCCGTACAGATCATACCGATCCATTAGCAGCAGCATTTCGGTGAGCACGGACTTTTCGTTTTCCTGCATCCGGTCAATATCTTTCCGGATACCGGCAAAAACCCCGAGATTGGCAAGGGCCTGAAGTTCATGATCACGGCCGTATGCGGTAATCAGCCCGGAAATATTTTTCCGCTTGTCCGGACGGGAAAGGGCCAGAATGATCGGCTTTTCCGGCCTGGAGAAAAATCGCTCCAACTCTTTGAGCAAAGACGCCCGGGCGTATTTTGCCATTTCGCTTTTTTCCGCGTCCGGCAGAAGATCGTGATAATAAGGATGGAACCGGTCGATATCAATGCCGGGCGGTACGACCCGGTACTCGGGTAATTTTGCGTTTTTATACAATCCGTACTGATCTGATATCTCCTGGCGGGTGGAGGCGATAATCATGTCCGCGGCGCTAAGAATCTGCTCTTCCACGGCAATGCGGCGATCAATCTTGTATTTTTTTACAATATCATCGACTTTCATGCCGTCCGCACGCAGCTTCTTCTGTTTGGGTATGCCCAGGGAATGGCCTGTAAAAACAAATGGAGTTCCAAAAATTCTGGAAAGCTGCATGGCCGTATAACCGGCGTCGGGATAATGCCCGTGAACGATATCGGGCATATCGTTCTGGCGCTTGATAAACTTGATGGTCTTGTCCACGTACTCATCCAGATAGGGCCATAGCAGTTCCTTGCGCAGGTACTTGCGCCCGCCGCACTGGATCCGGATAATGCGGCACTTATCGTTGATCTCCTCAATGGGTCGGGAATAATCCTTGGAAACCGCGGCATCGTCGATCAGGCGGGTAAACAGATCCACCCGCCGGACGTCATCTCTTTGGCTCAGGTATTTGATCAACTCCAGGACATACGTCACCTGACCGCCGGTATCCGCGTCCCGTCCCAGTTCAAGATTTTCCGATCGGATAAGGCCGTGAACGGAAAACATCTGGATATAGAGCGGTTCCTTATTCGATTTTTTCATATTTCCCTTTTGTCCTCTTTCTCCTTAAAATCAGCGATCTCGGAATGAATCGGATCATAAAATTCCCTCTTTTCGGGAACAGCGCCGGATATGCCGCAGATATCAGCGGCAAATTGCGATGCCGCTGACAATATCTTTTCAACGGGCCACCGGCAACGCCACCCGAGGGCCAACACCGCGGCATAGGCGTCTCCGGCGCCAACGGTATCTATGACGCGGCGGGGCTCGACGCC
>CAZRES010000179.1:1804-4554 GCA_964598885.1 uncultured Desulfobacteraceae bacterium
GGCGGCCGGGCGGCCAGAAAATCCCGCATCCGCGAAAAACTTTCCGGGGTTCGCTGCACCAGCGTGCCGAAATACATCATATCGACTTTATCGCATGGATGACGGTTGTCGCTTTTTGACGCATCCGAAAAAATATCGGGCAGCACGATATGATCATAGGCCGTATCCGGGAGAATCTCAAACCGATGAGAACCGTCCTCCTCCATGACCACATTGACCCGACCGGTAGGATGAAAATCATCGACCTGGATAAATCGATCATCAAAATTCAGCTTTTTCAGCCAGTCCCGGATATATGCACCATCCGCGTCCCGCCCTACCCGGGAGACAAATCGCACGGGCATGCCGAACTGATGAAGGTGATAAGCGAAATTAAACGGCGCTCCGCCGATCCGGCGGTAGTCAGAAAAAACATCGAGCAATATTTCGCCCGGAACAATAATCATACTAAACCTCACTTCATCTATATTTTTGAAAACAATATAATATAAAATAAAATTTGTCAACCTCAGGAGAAAATTTATAGTTAAGTTTAGTAATAAGAATAAACTTGCGAAAACAAAATTGATCGGATTTGCCGGTGAATTGAAAACTTGACAAGATGGACATAAGGATCATTATGGACGTACATGGAGGCCACACATGAAAAAACCTATATCCATCGGAGACGATAATGAAAAAAGTTGAAACACATTCGGTTTATATGGGCAGACTTTCCCACGGCGCAGATCTTTTGAAGGAATTAAACGGGCTATGCGGGAAATTACATATTCAATGCGGCCGGATTGAGGCCATCGGCGCGGTCCGGCGCGCCTGTATCGGGTATTATGATCAGACCCGGCGGGAATATAAATTCAATACCATCGACGCCCCGTTGGAGATTGTAAAACTGTCCGGAAACGTCTCCATAAAAGACGACGCCCCCATGGTGCATGCCCATATCACCCTTGCCGATAAAAACGGACGGACATTCGGCGGCCATCTTGGACCCGGCACCGTCATCTTCGCATGCGAGTGCATCATCGAATCCTTTGAAGGGCCGGCGTTTCAACGCATCCACGATGAACAAACGGGCCTGCCGCTCTGGCAGCCGTGATCAGCACTTCTCGTCGGGCTGGACTTCACCGGCGGGTTCCACGTGAATGAGGACATCGATGACGTCCGGAATTTGGGAGAGGATCTGATCCTTGACGTGGCCGGCAATGTGATGGCCGTCGGACACGGTCATGTGGCCGGGGATCAGGATGTGCAGGTCGCACTGGATATTCAAGCCGATGTAGCGGGTGCGGATGCGGTGAACATTTGCAACATGGGGATGGGTCAGGCAGATGGTGCGGATCCGTCGGCAGATCTCTTCGGGGGCGGCCAGATCCATGAATTCCCGGATGGCGGGCCAGATAATCACCAGGGCCGCCTGCATGATAAATACCGATACCAGGGCCGCACCCACATGGTCTAAAAAAGACCAGGCCGGAAATAAAATGGCGACGGAGACGGCGGCCAGGGTCGGGATGGAGCTTAAAGCATCGGACCGATGGTGCCAGGCATTGGCGATCAGGGCCGGACTTTTGATGCGTCTGCCCGTGTTAATGGTCCAGCGGTAGAGGATTTCCTTGACGATGATGGACAGAGCTGCCGCGGCCGCGGCAATCCAGCCTGGCGAACACGGGCATATCTCATCAATCCGTTGAAGGGCTCGGACGGCATCCCAGGCAATATTGACGCCCAGCGCAAAAAGGGCCGCACCGATCAACAGGGTCACGACCGACTCGATGCGATGATGGCCATGCTGGTGATCGCTGTCCGGGGGCCGGGACCAGAAATAAGAACCAATGATAACCACCACGTCGGTGGCGCTGTCCGTCAGACTGTGGATGGCGTCGGCTTTAACCGCGGCGCTGGCGCCCAGAGTTCCGGCCGCAAATTTTAGGGCACTCAAAACGAGATTGGCAACAAGCCCGATCCAGGTGACCCGGCGGATATCTCTCTGGCCGGATGCCAGAGCTGTTTGGATATTCCTGGAGTGGCTTTCTGACGGTATTTTGGGATCATGCATCATGGCCGCATCAGCGTCCCGTAAATGACGGGTCCCGTTTTTCAAACATGGCCGATAGGGCTTCCATGTGATCGTCGGTGTGATGGCAGAGGGCCTGGTAAGCGGCGGATTGTTCCAGCAGCTGCCGCAGGCTCATGGACTGGCCCATGTAAAGCAGCCGTTTGGCCATGCGCAGGGCTTCGGGCGGTTTGGCGGCGATTTTTTTCGCCAGGGCATAGGTTTTTTCCATGAGCTGTTCATGGGACGCCACCTCATTGACCAGGCCGATGGCCAGAGCTTTTTGCGCGTCGATCACATCGCCGGTAAAGGTCAGCTCACAGGCCCGTGCCATTCCCACGACCCGGGGCAGAAAATAGGCCCCGCCGTCGCCGGGAATAAGCCCCACGGTCAGAAAGGTTTCGCCGAAGCGGGCCTTTTCCGATGCAATGCGCATGTCGCACATCAGGGCCAGGTCGCATCCCGCGCCAATGGCCGGGCCATTGACCGCCGCGATAGTGGGAACCGCCACCTCGTGAACGGTCAGAGGAATCCGCTGGACGTTGTCCCGGTAATTTTCCATCACCTGCGCCGGGGTGCCGGAAAACATCCCCTCTTTTTTGGCCATATCCTTGATATTGCCCCCGGCGGAAAAGGACGGGTCCACAGCCGTGACAATCATCACCCGGATGTTCAGATCAGAATTGACGAGACGGCA
>CAZRES010000180.1:0-4549 GCA_964598885.1 uncultured Desulfobacteraceae bacterium
GCCGCATCGAAGCCGGACAGAAACTGGCAAAGCTGGCGGTGGCCGGCGGTATCGGAAGGCACGGAGAATCGGTGGAGACGTTATCCAGACGTTTTATCGAAAAAATCAAAACCATGAATAAAAACATGGGAATTCCCACCTTCATCAAGGAGCTTAAGGAAGAAGACATTCCCCTGATCACCAAACGTGCGCTGGATGAAGCCCATCCGGACTATCCGGTGCCCCGCATCATGACCATGGAAGAGTGCAAGGATTTGATCGGCAAGCTGCTGCCATAACCCTGCCCGGTTTAGAGTAGAGGCCGCTCCAATTTAAAAACATATAACCGTCCGGAGATTATAACGGCATCCATGCTTGGTGATCTCCGGACAGCCTATCTGGGCCCCGCGAAACGCATTTCTTCTAAATCCCATCTTTTTTATCGATTTTTTTATTTTTTTGATGATTATCATTTGCGGTCGGCGGATCAAAATGCCGGGTTTTAGAACCGATTTTTATTGACAAAGCCGATCCCTGTAAGTATGAAATCGAATATACCTTCCTCAATAATCCGTATTTCAAGCCCCAAAAATAACCCATAACCGCGGGACGTTCCAGGGAACGCTCCGGCGACGATTATTGCGAATCATACTGCGCAGCAGGATCAATAGTTTTCCGCGCTAAACAAAACCGCTTGTCATTCAGGGGGGGGGAGATGATGAAACTATTCAAAGGTCCGTTTCTGGCTGTATTTGTCGTTTTTTTGATGATTTCCGGATGTGGCGGCGGCGGTGGGGGTGGGGGTGAAGCCAAAGATTCGCCTTCGGTTTATTCCCAACTGGGGGCAACGGTGGACAGCCTGAAATTTTATGAAGGCGGCCGGGATAATGTCCCTCTGGAAGACCGGGAATACGATAATTTTCAGAAAGAGACCACGCGGTATGTCTTTTACGAACTCAATCTAGAATATCCGATTCCGAGCAAGGAAACAAGTTTTTCTCTCAGGTTTGTGTGTCATGGACCGGACGGCGCTGAATTTTCCGACGTCACCGCCGATTTCACCGTGCAGCCGGACTGGACGCGATCCATTCATACCTCGGGATACGGGTGGAACACTTCAGGAAACTGGACACCCGGAGAATACACCGTCAGGATGTATGATGCCGAAAACAGCAACCTGATCACCACCGGAACATTCACCGTCAGAGACGACGCCGCGCCTGAGCCGACGGTTCCCAATATCGTTGATTATTACCCATCCTCCGGTCCGGCGGGGTCTCATGTTGCCCTGCTCTTTGATGAGCCGGTATTGCTGGATCTGGCGGCCAATCTGAAAGCATTTTTTAATGATGAAGAAATTCATATCACTGGAATTTCAGAAGAAAATATCCAGGTGGTTATTCCAGCAGATGCCGAGGCCGGAGGGAATATCGAGGTCAGGGCCGGAGATTCGGCAAGCAACAAGGTCTATTTTACCGTGCTGGATCGGGTGGTCGCTCCGTTGGCCGCTGAAATCGTGGAACCATCTTCAGAACAGCAAACTGTTGATTTTGGAGAGGAAATATCCGTAACCATTCCCCCCGGTCTTTTAGACAGGGCCAGGTCCCTGTCCATATCGGAAGTGACGCATTCCCCCCCGAAATCCATTAATCCGCACGGTCAGTCCCGCATCCTTGACGTTTCCATCGATGGAATGACGCAGCTGGATGACTATATTGAAATCAGCATGAAATACGATCCGGCTCTGCTCAATCCCGATTACGGGGCCGAGGAGCAGCTGGCGGCCATGCGGTGGGATGATGAGGATCAATTCTGGGTCATGCTTCCCTACCGGGTGGATGCAGACAGTCAGCTTATCCATTTTTATACGGATCATCTGTCCCTGGTGGGATGGGTGGTCGTTTCCGGCGCTGTCTCATCAGCGGTTTCGTGGTTGGCAAGAGAGGTCCGAAACGACGTGTATGTGACGCCCCAGGGAAATATCCGGATCCTGTACAGTAAAAGATACATGGATGCGGACGAGTTTTTTGCAGATCCACATTGGGATCGGAATCGTCCGAATATCGTCAGCATCTGGTACAGTCCGAGTCATCCTAAATATATTCAAGATATCGGCGAAGTGTTTGAAAGCGCTCTTGATAATTTCTGTCATAAGGATAAAGCAGGATTTAAAAATCCCGTTGTAACGCCCGGAATCTTGTGGGGCGAGTGGCGCAGTCCGGTAACCCTTAAAATTGATTCATGGTTTTCCAAAACCGTGGGACTGGGCACCAGAGATCCGCAGTATGAGAAAATTTTCCAGAATATTCATCTGCCGATGGGTGAATTCAAAGAGTTTGCGTCGCCCTCCGGAAGCTATGCGGTCATCGGCCATGAGTTTTTCCATCGTCTACAGGCGGAATATTATGGAAGGACCGGTTTTTTGAAATCCGCCAACCACTGGTGGATCGAGGCGACGGCGGAATACGCGGGCAGCCGGGTCGCCTGGGAAGATAAAATTGATTATCACCAAAGGGATATTACATCCGATTTCTTGAGCTATTCCATTAACACCAAGGGTATTCCGGCATCTGATTGGGGGGAAAAGTATTATGAGTACGCCGCGTCGGTGTTTGTCAGGTTTTTGGTGGAGGTAAAAAATCTTGATTTCAAGGATATGTTTGAATACGTGGCCGGCGGGGAGCCTTTTGCCCGGTTAAGCGAATTTATCTCTTCAAAGGATGTTCTGTTCCTGAAGGACTATTATGCGGAATTTGCGGCCTGGTCGGTGTTTTCGCAAAACTCGTTTTTAAAGAATTTTCAAATCGCCGATTTCAGTGATTTGAAAACAAGCAGGGATGAAATCGCCGAAAAGAAAGATGAAATACAAATACCGGATGATCATTTTTTAAAGATTGAAGTTGACGGCGGCAATGCCATGGCTGTCGATGTCTATAAGTTAAAGGAAGGGGACCGGCTGCCCGGCGACGGATTTCCCATCCCCCTTCGTACATTACGCAGCGGTGATGAAACTGATTATAAAGAGGCAACGCACGACGATGTTCTTTATTTCATGGCCATAAATAACGGAAAAAACGATAATTCCATTACCGTGACAGTAACGGTGGAAAACGAAGACGGCGATGAGCTTACTAAAAAATCGCACACCTTCAATCTTAAGGGTAATTATTCGGCGAAATTGTGGGCCATAAAAATAGCCGGGGATGTGGTGTTAACCATTACCCCGGATGAAATCACCGATGGCAAGGCAGACCAGGAATATACCTTTCAATTAAACGCCGAAAAAATCCCCGAAGAAATTCGGCGGGTATATTTTGAATGGGATTTCGGTGATTCCCAGAGCCACAGCATTGGGAAAAGCACAGGGGTCTGGGTGTCTGACGGCAGCGCTGATCTGGATGTTTCCCATACATTTGCGTCAGGCAAACGGGAGTGCATCGTTGTGGTATCCGTTCACGACGCGTTCACGGACGAAAAACTGGCCGAAGCCACGGCGACAGTAACGTTTTATACCATCAGCATCCAGGGATCCCGGCATATCGTCTACGAACTGCCTGACGGCGCCACGGAACTCGTCCATGAATTTGTGGCAGAATTCTCGCCCCCCGGACTGTATTCATTTTTTTGGGAGTTCGATGACGGTCAAAGCAATGGATTTTCCAATATAGAAAGCGGTAACCGGGTTGCTGTCAGTCATACGTATACCGGGTTGAAGGATGGTGATGAATTTTACCCATCAGTGGAACTTCGTTCCCAAGCTGGAGATCCGTTGGCGCAAGATCAAATTCACATCATAATAAGCGGGGGCAATGGGGATGAAGATCCCTCCATGGATTATGATTGCGGCTGGGGCGCGGACATTGATTACTCTAAGTTAACCACATTTAATTATTCAACAGCCCTCTATTATCGAAATGATGCGGGGCAATATCATGGAACATATCTGGCATGGTACGACGCCACACGAAGTCAACTGAAATATGCCCGTTGTTATTATGAAGGTGCGTATCATGGACGCCATACCTGGTGGTGGGAGGATGGGATTAAATCGAGAGAGGAAAATTATGTTTACGGCCTTCTGCACGGCAAAGTTGTGGAATGGTATCGCAGTGGAAACATCAATTATGAAAACAATTATATCGACGGTGAGAAAAATGGCCTCAGCAAAGGCTGGTATGAGGATGGACAACTGCGGGTTGAATTAAACTACCTTAATGGAAACCGTCATGGGCAGGGGATTTGGTGGGATGAAAATGGAAATAAATCATTAGAAGCGTTTTACCAGAACGATAAAGAACATGGTCTTTCTACATGGTACTATGAAAATGGGAATAAACGACAGGAAGGCATGTTTGAAAATGGATTTCGAACCGGAACCTGGTATTACTGGAATGAAGATGGCTCCTGCAATTATTCCTATAATTACGAGACCTATGAAACAAAATGGGGGTGCTAAAACAATTTAAATTTTAAGCCGTCACCGGCGGTCTCTTGTCAAACCACGGGCGGGCCTTTTCCAGTTGCCCCGCCAGTTGGAAGAGGGTGACTTCGTCGGCAAAGCGGCCCACGA
>CAZRES010000181.1:0-4518 GCA_964598885.1 uncultured Desulfobacteraceae bacterium
CACGACAGATCCACTAAAAAAACGATAGGGATTTTTTCTTCTATTTTAAGAGTTGCGACTGCTATGTGGAAACCCCGTGGACGCCCCCGGCCGAAAACGATTTTATACTTTTCGCTGAAGTATAAAAAGTAATAAAAAAACAATTGTTTAAAGAGTAAAATGGATTTTTCAAAATCCCGGCAGTTTTGACGAAATAAAATTTCTCGTAACATAATTCAACTCAAATTCTCAATAAGTTGCACTGCAAAAATCCTTTTAGCCATTGCACCATGCAATAGCTAATCAACATATTTTGGTTTATAAATAGAACGCATTCTGTCAATGTCCTTAAGATCAAGTCTAATGTTTCACAGTTAAAGCAATGACAGGACATCATCCACCAACGAGGTGTTTCAAAATTAAAGCCAGACACCCCCGCCAAAACCTGGGGGGTATCTGAAAATTATCCTGCCGGAAATGGTTTTTGCTTGACTTATTGCCCCCCTCTGAAGTTAATTACGGCTTTACGTTAACGTCTTTTTTGGATTTTTTTACACTCTCCATCCCGCTGATCCCGGTCAGAGGCCTTTTGGGTCCTGACGTGCCGGCCGGGGGTGCGGTTTTTGGGCCGGCGGCGGGGAAAACGTTTGATCAGAGAAGGTCTTATGGAATACTGGCGGACGCCGCTCGACCACGACACCATGGAAGTTTCCCGGGGGATCGTGCATATCATCGCCGATCGATGCAAAGGGTGCGGATACTGCATCGAGTTCTGCCCCAAAAAGATTCTGGAATTTTCCACCGAGTTCAACCGCAAGGGGTATCACCCGCCCATGGTGACCCGGCCGGAAGAATGCGTCAACTGCCATTTCTGCGAGATTTTGTGCCCGGAATTTGCCATTTTTTCCGTTGAGGCGCCTCCCGCGTCCCCGTCTTCGTGAAACTGATGAGGTGTTGTTGACATGTCCAATGCTGTGCTGACCGGCGAACATTTCATGACCGGCGACGAAGCCTGCGCCGAAGGGGCGCTGGCCGCCGGCTGTCTATTTTTCGGGGCCTATCCCATCACCCCGGCAACGGAAATCGCCGAGCGGATGTCGTCGCGGCTTCCCGGCATCGGCGGCACCTTCATCCAGATGGAAGATGAAATCGCCGCCATGGCCGCCATCCTGGGCGCGTCCTGGGCCGGGGTCAAGTCCATGACCTCCACCTCCGGGCCGGGGTTCAGCCTGATGATGGAAAACATCGGCCTGGGCGTGTGCACGGAAACCCCCTGCGTGGTGGTCAATGTGCAGCGGGCCGGACCGTCCACCGGGCTGCCCACCATGGGGGCCCAGGGCGACATGATGCAGGCCCGCTGGGGGTCCCACGGTCATTACGAAATCATCGCCCTGGCGCCCGCCTCGCCCCAGGAAGCCTTTTACCAGACCATCGAGGCCTTTAATTTAAGCGAGCAGTACCGGATTCCGGTGCTGGTGATGACCGACGAGGTGGTAGGCCACATGAGCGAAAAGGTGGTCATCCCCAGGGCAAGCGCCATCAAGACCGTTTCCCGGCCCCGGCCCACGGGGCGCAAGGACCGCTACAAACCCTTTGCGCCCGGGCCCGACGGCGTGTCGCCCATGGTGGCCGCCGGCGAGGGATACCATATCCACATCACCGGGCTGACCCATGATGCAAAAGGGTATCCGGTGATGTCCGTGGACGCCCAGGAGGTCATGGTTCACCAGCTTGTCGACAAGATTCAGAAAAACCGCAAAAAGATCATCCGGACCGAGCGCTATCGCGTGGATGACGCGGATATCGTCCTGGTGTCCTACGGGATATCGGCCCGCACCAGCTATTCCGTGGTGGACGAGGCCCGGGAAATGGGGCTCAAGGTGGGCATGCTGCGGCTGATCACGGTATGGCCCTTTCCCGAAGACGAGATCCGGGCCCTGGCCGAACGGGTCAAGGGGTTTATCACCGTTGAACTCAACCTGGGCCAGATTCATCTGGAAGTCCAGCGCTGCGCGGCCGGCAAGGCCCCGGCGTTTCTGGCGGGACACACCGGCGGCACGGTCATCTCGCCGGATCAGGTCATGGCCATCATCAAGGAGGCGTTTTAACTCATGGCGCAGGCAAAACGAAAACCGGAAGCTCCCATGCAGCACCCGTTAGACAGCCTGATCCGCACGGATCGGATTCCCCATATCTGGTGTTCCGGGTGCGGCATCGGCACGGCGTTTTCCGCGTGTCTGACGGCATTGAAGCAAAGCGGGCTGGATCTTGAAAAAACCGTCATGGTGTCGGGCATCGGCTGTTCCGGCCGGGGCGCGGGATATATCAACCTGGATTCCTTTCACACCACCCACGGCCGGGCCATTCCCTTTGCCACGGGCATGAAGATGGCCAATCCCGAATTAAACGTGGTGGTCTTTTCCGGCGACGGGGACCTGTTCGCCATCGGCGGGAATCATTTTATCCACGCGGCCCGGCGCAACGTGGACCTGACGGTGATCTGCGTCAATAATCTCAACTACGGCATGACCGGCGGCCAGGTGGCGGCCACCACGCCTTATCGGGCCAAAACCACCACCACCACCTTCGGCAACCCGGAAACCCCCTTCAACCTGCCGCTGATGGCCTATGCCTCGGGCGCGGCGTATGTGGCCCGGTGGACCATTCTGCATGTGCGGGATTTGATCGATTCCATCGAGCAGGCCTTAATGAAAAAGGGGTTTTCCTTTGTGGAGATCCTGTCGCCCTGCCCGGTGAATTACGGCCGGCGCAACAAGGAAACCCCCATCAAGACCTTAAAGACCTATCATGAAAAGGCCATTATCAAGAATTTCGCGGACCCGTCCGAACTCGACATTGATTTTGAAAAAGGGTTTGTCCTGGGGACCTTTGTGGACAAGGACCGGGCCACGTGCGGGGATCAGTATGACAAGGTGTGCCGGTTTAACGAGTAAGGATTTTATTTGATGGTTCTGTAAAAAGTCGGATTTTTCGCTTCGAGTGTCTTTCGGGGTTTTTTCCCCGAAATCCACGATCTCACTCAAAATCAACTTTTTACAGTTCATTTTATTTATTTGAATGCAAAATGGATTAACGGAAATGGAGAGGCGGCATGAGCCCATCCACCAAATCGGATAAAACCGATCACGCGGAAAAAGTGGCGTTTGATAAAAAGGAAATCATCATGACCGGGTTCGGGGGCCAGGGGATCGTCATGGCCGGCCGGATCATGGGGACCGCGGCGGCCATCGGCGACGGCCGGGAGAGCACCTTTGTCCAGAGCTACGGCCCGGAATCCCGGGGCGGGGCCTGCAACGCCCAGGTGGTTATCGCGGAAAAGATCATCCACTATCCCTATATCCGGAAATGCGATATTCTTATCTGCATGTCTCAGGCGGGCTACGAGAAGTATATTGAGGCGTTAAAACCCGACGGCATCCTGCTGGTGGAATCCGATCTGGTTCGTCCCAAAGGAAAAGAGGTTGATTTTTTTGCCATTCCCGCCACCCGCATGGCCGAGGAAGTGGGCCGGAAAATGATGGCCAACATCATCATGCTGGGGTTTTTCTGCGCCATCACCCGCCTGATCTCCGTCAAGGCTTTTCAGGAAACCGTCGTCAAATCCGTGCCCAAGGGCACCGAGGAGAAAAACATGCTCGCCTTCAGCAAGGGCGTTGATTTCGGGCTGGCGCTGCTCAAGGGCCGGGAGAAAAAAGCCGCCGGCCGCACGGGAGCATCCGCATGAAACACAAGGACCGCCTTTTTAAAGCCGTTGTCATCGGCGCCACGCCGGCCGGAATCGCCGCGGCCAATAAAATGGGGGAGTTGGGGGTGCCGGTGACCCTGGTGGACGCCATGCCGGACCTGGACCGGAAACTGGCCGCCGACGTCTATGTCTTAAAATCCGGGGTTCCGTTCAATTACGCCCATCGGCCCGGCCTGCTCCGCCTGCTCCGCAATCCCCGGGTCGGCTGCCAGATGCCCGCGGCCATCGCGGATGTCAAGCGCAACCCCCAGGGATTCAGGGTAAAAATCCGCAAGGCCCCGGCTTACGTGGACCCGGAACAATGCGTTCTGTGCGGCAAATGCGTGGAGAGTTGCCCGGTGACGCTGGCCGACGGCCGCAAGCCCATTTATTTTGAAAGCCGCCGCAGTCTTCCCGGCCGTCCGGTGATCGACAAGCGGCGCACGCCCCTGTGCCAGGCCGAATGCCCCCTGGGGGTCAATGTTCAGGGATACATGGCCCTGACCCGGGCCGGAAAATACGCCGAAGCCTATGCCCTGATCCGCAAAGACAACGTGCTGCCCGGCATCTGCGGCCGGATCTGCACCCATCCCTGCGAGATCGCCTGCCGGCGCAAAGACCTGGACGAGCCCCTGGCCATCCGCGACATCAAGCGGTTTGTGTCCGATTATGTGCGTAAGCATCCCTTGCCGGAAAACAATGAGCCGGCAGGACTCGCGCGCGCCGAAAAGATCGCGGTGATCGGCTCCGGTCCGGCCGGGCTGGCGGCTGCCGCGGAACTGGCCCTGATGGGA
>CAZRES010000182.1:0-4514 GCA_964598885.1 uncultured Desulfobacteraceae bacterium
GGACCGTGGCCGAGCTTCGTGGACGATCTGAAGCAGTATGCCGCAGCAAGGGCAAAAAATGAAAAAAAAATCGAGTACCAAATACCGGAAGACGTCGTTGAAGACCTGTTGGGTGTTCTCGAACTATCGTACAAGGACGGCGAGACCCATTGGAAGCACGGCGGTATTGTCGGCGTATTTGGATACGGCGGCGGGGTTATCGGCCGTTACTGCGACCAGCCGGAAAAATTTCCGGGCGTGGCCCATTTCCATACCATGCGCGTGGCCCAGCCGGCCGGCAAGTTCTACAAGTCCTCCTATCTGAAAGAGCTTTGCGATCTGTGGGAATTCCGGGGCTCCGGTCTGACCAACATGCATGGCTCCACCGGAGACATCATCTTCCTGGGAACCACCACCCCCCAGCTGGAAGAAGTTTTCTACGAAATCACTCATAAGCACAATCAGGACCTGGGCGGCTCCGGCTCCAACCTGCGGACTCCCGCGGACTGCATCGGCTCGGCCCGGTGTGAATATTCCTGCTACGACACCCAGGATCTGTGCCACACCCTGACCAATGAATACCAGGACGAGCTGCATCGTCCGGCGTTTCCGTATAAATTCAAGTTCAAGTTCGACGGCTGCCCCAACGGTTGCGTGGCCTCCATCGCCCGGGCCGACATGTCCTTTATCGGCACCTGGAAGGATGACATCCAGATTGATCAGGACGCGGTGGCCGGGTACGTGAACGGCGAATTCAAGCCCAATGCCGGGGCCCATGCCGGCCGCGACTGGGGCAAGTTCGACATTGCCAAGGAAGTCATTGATCGCTGCCCCACCGAATGTATGAAATATGAAAACGGCAAACTCGAGATCAACAACAAGGAATGCAACCGCTGCATGCACTGCATCAACGTTATGCCGCGCGCCCTGCGTCCCGGCAAGGAAAAAGGTCTTTCCATCCTGGTCGGCGCCAAAGCCCCCATCCTTGACGGCGCTCAGATGAGTTCCCTGCTGGTTCCGTTTGTGGAAGTCAACAAGGAAGACGGCTACCAGGCCATCAAAGACGTCATTGAAGCCATCTGGGATTGGTGGATGGAAGAAGGCAAGAACCGCGAGCGCCTCGGCGAACTCATGAAACGTCAGGGATTCCAGAAGCTTCTCGAAATGACCGGTATCGACCCGGTGCCGCAGCATGTCCAGGAACCGCGCCACAATCCCTACATTTTCTGGAAGGAAGAGGAAGTGCCCGGGGGCTGGGAACGCGATGTCGACGAATTTAGAAAAAATCATCTGCGATAAGGGGAGGTAAAGAAAGATGGCATTTATATCATCTGGTTATAATCCGAAAGAACCGATGAAGGATCGTATTACCGACATCGGGCCGAAAAATTTCGAGGAATTCTATCCGCCGGTCATCAAGGCCAATAAAGGCAAATGGCTCTATCACGAAATTCTCAAACCCGGCGTGCTGGTGCATGTTTCCGAAACCGGCGACGAAGTGTACACGGTTCGCGTGGGCGGCGCCCGGCTGATGTCCGTCAATCTCATCCGGGAAATCTGTGAAATCGCCGACAAGCACTGCGACGGGTATCTCCGGTTCACCACCCGGAACAACGTGGAATTCATGGTGGACAAGAAGGAAAAAGTCGAGCCGCTGGTCGAAGATCTGCAAAGCCGGAAGTTCCCGGGCGGCAGCTTCAAGTTCCCGGTGGGCGGCACCGGCGCCGGCCTTACCAATATCATTCACACCCAGGGATGGGTCCATTGCCACACCCCGGCCACTGACGCTTCCGGCCCGGTCAAGGCGGCCATGGACGTTCTGTTCGAAGATTTCCAGGACATGCGCCTGCCGGCCCAACTGCGGGTTTCGCTGGCATGCTGCCTGAACATGTGCGGAGCGGTGCACTGCTCGGATATCGCCATTCTGGGATATCACCGCAAACCCCCCATGATCGATCATGCCTACCTGGATAAAATGTGCGAAATTCCCCTGGCCATTGCTTCCTGCCCCACCGCGGCCATCAAGCCGAAAAAGGTGGAAATGGACGGCAAGACCTTGAACTCCGTTGCGGTCAACAATTCCCGGTGCATGTTCTGCGGCAACTGCTACACCATGTGCCCGTGTCTGCCGCTTGCCGACAAAGAAGGCGACGGCATCGTGCTCATGGCCGGCGGCAAGGTGTCCAACCGGATTTCCGCGCCCAAATTCTCCAAGGTTGTTGTGGCCTTTATTCCCAATGAAGCCCCGAGATGGCCCACCATGACCGCCACCATCAAGAAAATGGTGGAAGTCTATGCCGCCAATGCCCGTAAATACGAGCGTTTCGGCGATTGGGCCGAGCGGATCGGCTGGGAGCGGTTCTTTGAGATTTGTGAACTGGATTTCACCCATCATCTGATCGATGATTTCCGTGACCCCGCGTACTATACCTGGCGTCAGACGACCAATTTCAAGTTCTAAAACCGTTTCATTCAAATAGCGTTACAGCGGGGGCGTCTTGGCCCCCGCTGAACATTTTTTTCAGCAAAGGGAGCAGTCATGGAATATGAAGAGGCAAAACAGAAGATCGTCGATGAACTGACGAAAAAGATGAAGACCAAGTCGAAATTTTATTTCAACGATCTTTCCAAAATACTCGAAGCCAAGCCCCGTGACGCCAAAAAAATCGTTAATAAACTGATCGAAGAAGGCGTTCTGGAATACTGGTCTTCGGGATCAACGTCCATGTACGGCCTCAAGGGCATGGGCAAGCAGGCCGCGGCCGAACACGAAGATTAAACAACCGAGTTACAAGAGTTTATAATAAAAAAGCTTGAATGCGCCAAAACTCCCGATTGATATCCCCCGAATTCTGATTGCCGCCCTGGGCGGCGGATCGGGAAAGACCTTGCTTTCAGTCGGGATTGCCGCCGCGTTGGGCCGTGCGGGCAAAGCGGTGGTTCCCTTCAAGAAAGGGCCGGATTATATTGACGCGGGCTGGCTGACCCTGGCGGCCGGCCGGCCCTGTTTTAATCTGGATACCTTTATGTGCGGCGACGCTGCGGTCTGCCGCTCTTTTTTTTCCCGGACCATGGCGTCGGCTGCCGGCAGCAATGGTCCGGCGGTTCCCGGCGGGATGCTGTCGGTTGCCGATATCGCGGTGATCGAAGGCAACCGCGGCCTCTACGACGGCCTGGACGCCGACGGCACCACCAGCACCGCCTCCCTTGCCAAACTCCTGGCCGCGCCGGTCATCTTATGTCTGGACTGCACCAAAACCACCCGCACCATGGCTGCCGTGGTGCTGGGCTGCCTCCATTTCGACCCGGACGTCATGATCAAGGGCGTCATCCTCAACCAGATCGCCGGCGCCCGGCACGAGCGGATCATCCGACAGAGCATTGAAAAACATTGCGGCATTCCCGTGATCGGCGCCGTACCCAAGCTTAAAAGTCAGCATTTTCCCGAACGGCACATGGGTCTGGTCCCCACGCCCGAGCATGCCTGGGCCCTGGATGCCGTGGCCGCCATGGCCGATGTGGTCGAAAAAAACGTCAATCTGGCCGAGCTCACGGCCGTCGCCCGGACCGCCCGGGGCTTTTGCTGCCCGGAATTTGCGCGGGATGAAAATGGGCCGGCGAAACCGGAATCTTCAGCGGTGTCTGCTGCAGAGCCCGGCAGTAAAAGCGATCCGTGGCTATCAACAGGGCAGGGCGCCACGGCAACCGATTCCGGTCCCCATGGTCCGGCGAAACATTTCCGGCCCCGCGTCGGCGTGATCCGGGACGCGGCGTTTCAGTTTTATTATCCGGAAAACCTCGAAGCCCTGGAACGGGCCGGCGCGGATCTGGTCTTTTTCAGCCCTCTTGACGCCATCGAACTTCCAAATATCCACGCCCTTTATATCGGCGGCGGATTTCCCGAGACCCACGCGGCCCGATTATCCGACAACGCGGCGCTCCGGGAGGCGATCCGCACAGCCGCTCGAAACGGGCTGCCCATTTACGCCGAATGCGGGGGCTTGATGTATCTGGGGGAATCGCTGGTGCTGGACCGGGCCTATCCCATGACCGGGGTTCTGCCCGTGGTGTTCGGATTTTCCAAAAAGCCCCAGGGCCACGGCTATACCATCGCCCAAGTGGACCGCGACACCCCCTATTACCTGGCCGGCACAGTGCTGCGGGGCCACGAATTCCATTATTCCCGGGTGCTGGAATGGAATGCAGACCATTCCGACCATTCGGATCTACTTGCCTTTGCCATGCAAAAAGGAAAGGGCATCGCAGACGGCCGCGACGGCCTCTGCATCCACAACGTACTGGCCACCTACACCCACATCCACGCCCTGGGCACCCCGTCCTGGGCCCCGGCCCTGCTCCGCCTGGCCAAAAAAATTGGGGACAGCCACTAATTTTTTCAAAATAAAAAGGCCGGAGGCGTGTGTAGATTGGACACACTGCCTCCGGCCTTTTTTGCTTTGCTGCTATCTGATTTACTGATAATCTACTGATTATCCGATCATTACGGCCTTGTTACGGTCGGTTGGCCGGATCGT
>CAZRES010000183.1:0-1589 GCA_964598885.1 uncultured Desulfobacteraceae bacterium
CATCACGCACCACGTCGCCCACCTGCCGGTAATCGGTCAGCAGATAGCCTTTGGCGCCCATGTCCTCGGCAAGTCTGGCGTAATCCGGGTTTTCGCGCAGGTTGGCCCCCACGAAGCGATTGTCGTAGTAGTCGATCTGGTTTTTCTTTTCAGCCCCCCATTCCAGATTATTGGCCACAATGGCAATCACCGGGATCTTCTCGCGCACGGCGGTCATCACTTCCTGGATGCCGCTGATGCCGTAGGCCCCGTCACCCTGGAAAGCAAAAACCGGCGTATCCGGCCGACCCATCCTGGCGCCCATGGCCGCGCCGTAGGCAAAACCGCAGTTGCCCCAGCTCAGGGCCGAAATGTGCTGCCGTACGCCGGTGAATTTGAAATAAGCGTTGCACATGGACGAATTGTTGCCGATGTCCGTGGCAATGATGGATCCCGGCGGAATGGCCTTCGAAAGTTCAGCCAGGAAGCGTCGGGGGTGCATCAGCTCGTTGGTGGCGGACGACCATTGGGCCAGTTCATCGGCCCAGGTCCGGTTTTCAGCGACGACCTCATCCAGGCGCGCCTGATCCGGGGTCGGATTCGGCTTAAGGACTTTCAGGCGCTCCAGCAATTGGGCGGCAAAGGCTTTCACATCCCCGCAGGAGGCAATGTCGGCCCGCTTGCTCAGGCCCAGAACGGCCAGGTTGACATCCACCTGAATGATTTTCGCCTGGTCGGGCCAATAAGCCATGTCGTATTGCGGAAGGGTGCCGAAGGGTCCCAGGCGGGAGCCCAGGGCCAGCACCACATCGGCTTTGGCAATGGTGCGCATGGCGGCCTTGGAGCCGCAATAACCGATGGGGCCGACGGCCAGGGGATGCCCGGCGGGAAACGTATCGTTGTGCAGATAGGAATTAACCACCGGCGCGGTGAGATATTCCGCCAGAACTTTCACCTCTTCCAGTGCGTCGGCCTGGGAGACCCCGCCGCCGGACAGAATCACCGGATATCTGGCTTCCGCCAGAAGTTGGGCGGCCCGTTGCAGGGCTTCGCCATCGCCCGGTCCCCGGCCGATGAGCGGTGCGGGATAAATATCATCTTCGCAAACCCCGTAAAAATAATCTCTGGGGATGTTGAGCTGGGCGGGACCGTTGAAATTTTTGGCCATGTAAAAGGCCCGGCGGGCCAGTTCGGCCATGCGCTCGGGGCGGTTCACGCGCACCTGGTAGACGGTCTGCTTTTCAAACATGGCCATCTGGTCCAACTCCTGGAACCCGCCGGTGCCGATGCCCATGGAGCCGGTTTCCGGGGTGATGGCCACCACCGGCGAATGGGCCCAGTAGGCCGCGGTCATGGCAGATACGAAATTGGCGATGCCTGGTCCGTTCTGGCCGATACAGGCCTGGGGCCGGCCCGTGACCCGTGCCAGACCGTCGGCCGCGTGGCAGGCGGCCTGTTCATGGGCCACAGGAACAAAACGAATTCCGGCGGCCGGGAACAGGTCCAGGGCATCCATGTAGGCGCTGCCCACGATGCCGAATACGGTGTCCACTTTCTCGGCCACCAGGGTTTCCACCAATGCTTCCGAAGGGGTCATTTTCGGCATATCA
>CAZRES010000183.1:1689-4458 GCA_964598885.1 uncultured Desulfobacteraceae bacterium
CCCAGGCGGCCGATGGGGGTGAGCACCAGCAGGCGCTTATTTTTTTGTGCTGCATTAAAAATCTGGTCAGCCACCTCTTCAGGCGCGGCCGGCTTGCCCGCGGTGGTCTGGGGATGACGGGTGATGCTGCCGTCGCCGTCCAAAGCCGCCGTGCCGATGCCGGTGGCGGTAAATCCGGGGCAGACCAGCAGCACCCCCACGCCCGTGCCGCGTAGTTCACTGCGAAGGGAATCAAACAGCCCGTGCAGGGCGTGTTTGCTGGCGGCATAGGCCGTGCGTCCATAAAGCGGCGTAAAACCGGCCAGGGAGGAGGTGGTGATGATCAGACCCTTGCGTCGACGTAGTATGCCTAATGCCGCCTTGGTTCCATAAAGAGGGCCAAAGAAATTAACGGCCATCACCTTGTGAAACACCGACAGATGGGTGTCGGCAAAAGCGGCCCGGACGCTGAAGCCGGCGTTGTTGATCAACACGTCAATGCCGCCGAAATGTTCCATGACGGCCTCGACGGCGGCAATCACCGCGCCGGGATCGGAGACATCGCAGCCCAGAGCCAATGTCTCGATGCCCTCCGCCCGCAGAGCCTCGGCGGAGGCGTCCACTGCCTCCCGGTTAAGATCCAGCATGGCCACCTTTGCCCCGGCTTTTCCGAAACGACGGGCAAGGGCAAAACCGATGCCGCCGGCCGCGCCGGTGACCATCACCACCTGATGGTTGAAATTGCGATATTTACGAAACATGGTGTCGCTGCTCCAGATAATATTCAAATACCTCACGGCTCGTCTTTTGGGGAGTGTACCCGAATCCTTCCTTGAGCCGACGGTTGGACAGGACCGGCCGGTAGCGCAAAAAACCGATCTGCTCCGGGCCGTACTGGGTCAGTCCCAGCCGCTTGCCCATCCAGAGGCCGGCGGTAACCAACCAGACCGGCAGGGCGCGATAGGGTTTGCCAAGCATCCGGGCCATTTCCGGCAGAGTTAGGATTCCGTCCCCGGCCAGGTTGTAAATGCCGTCTCCGCCCTCATGGATGCCTTTCATAATGGCGCCTACCACGTCCTGGTCCCAGATGATGACAAAAGGACTGTCCGCGCCCTTAATCCCCGTAATCCGCGGCTGATCAAACAAATTGGTGATCTGGTTCTTCGTGGCGTCCCCCAGAATGAAACCCGGGCGGAAAATAAGCTGCTTCAGTTCCGGATGTTTTTTGCGATACCGGGCCAGCATCTCTTCCACCAGTCGCTTGTGATGAGAATAAGCGAATTCCATATTGCCGCGAATGGGATCGTTTTCATCCAGCCATTCCGGATTGTCTGGGTGATAGCCGTATGCTGCACCGCTGGAGGTATAGATGATTTTTTTTACCCCGCATTTCACACAGGCATTGAGCACATTCTCCGTGCCTTCCACATCCACCTTGTATTCCAGGGACCGGTCGGACTGTTTGCCGGGGGTGACCACCGCCGCCAGGTGCACCACCAGATCAACGGTAAATTTTTTCATTGCTTCGGCAAGGCCGGGATCACAAATGTCGGCGGTCACATAATAGACCCCGGGCAACTGCTGTTCCGGCGGCACAGGTCGCAGGTCGCTGGCTACGATGGTGGTCACTTCCCGCCTGTCGGCAGCCAACGCCTCGATGAGCTGGCGGCCGATGTAACCGCCGGCGCCGGTAATAAAAACCGATCGATAGATCGTCGTTGAGCCGCTCATGCCGGGTTCTCCCCAGCACGGATCTGTTTTAACGGCCGGTACGACCAGAAAAACGCCACGGTCAACCCGGCGATGATATGCCAGATCCCCCACCATCCTGCAATAATGGCCATGCCGCCCAGCCCGTCGAAAAACGTAAAGATCAGAATCAGGGCCAGGGCCGAATTCTGGATGCCCACTTCAATGGACACGGCCCGGCGATCGGGCTCCGGAAGTCTGAACAGGCGGGCCGAAGTGTAGCCCAGGGTCAGGGCCAGGGCGTTGTGCACGAACACGCCGAAGGCCACCAGTCCGATGGCATTTAGAAAATTCCGCCAGTTGGCGCCCAGGGCGATGGCGACGAATGTACAGAAGATGACCACTGAAATGATTTTAAACGGCTTTCGGATTTTATCCACCAGCCGGGGATAGGCCCGGGAGGTGGCGATGCCCAGTAGAAGCGGAATGCCCAGAATCACCACGATGGTCATGAAGACATCCATGGGATTAAGGGATACCCGCCGCAGAATCTCGTTGGTGGCTGGATTGAGGCTGCCCCAGATGGCCAGGTTCAGCGGCGTCATCACCACGGCCGCGGCCGTGGAAACCGCCGTCATGCTCACCGACAACGCGGTGTTGCCCTTGGCCAGATACGTCATGACATTCGACAGGTTGCCGCCCGGACAGGCCGCCACCAGCATCATGCCCAGGGCCATGGAAGGGGTCACCGGCAGAAAAAACGTGAGCACAAAGGTAAAGGCCGGCAAAAGGATAAACTGCGCACCAAGGCCGATGAGCGGCCCCTTTGGGGAGCGCACCACCCGTTTGAAATCCTCGAGTTTCATGTCCAGGGCCACGCCGTACATCATCAGGCCGATGACCGCGTTAAGCGCCATTAATCCGGTTTTGTTAAAGTTGAGGCTGATCTGGTCGATGGCTGCCGCATCCATGGTACTGCCTCCTTGTTTTTAGATTATTCGCCTTCGGGCTCCTGGTGCATGGCTTTAAAATAGATCAGACCGGGCGCCATCATGTGGGCCTCGGCATTGACCTGACAATAGATCACCGCGCATCTGTCAG
>CAZRES010000184.1:0-4442 GCA_964598885.1 uncultured Desulfobacteraceae bacterium
GGTAGAGCAGCTGATTCGTAATCAGCAGGTCGTCAGTTCAAGTCTGACCGTCGGCTCCAATCCCGTCAAAAGGATTGCACGTTCCCTGCTCACATTAAGCCCCGGTACATAACAAAAATTTAAGCGTATATCCAACTCCCATTTTCGGCAAAAACATATCTCACGGAAGTGGGTGTTGAAAAAAAGAGAAAAATCAAACTGATATCAAGAAAAAAATTAAAAAATTCTCTTGACAAATTTTGTAGCTGCGATTATTTATAATAATATTAATAATATTGGCTTTGATCTAACATAATTATTAATGTATTGAAATAGTTATCATCAAGACCGAATGCACTGACAAACCAAATTACATGATAATACCGGATGATCAACGCATCAAGGCGGAAATTGAAGATATTTCCAGGCGCATCGATTCCATCATCAAAACCGTAAACCGATCGATTTCAAAACAGGATTCTTCGGAAGACCCGGATACATTCAGCGATGCCGGTCGCGAGGACGGGATTCCATCAAAAACGGGAACGTCAAACCAAAAACCGAGTAGGGGGCAGAATGGCATTAACAAAAAATAAAATCGTCGAACACGTAAATGAGCTCGGGTTTACCAAAAAAAAATCCGTTGATATTGTTGAATCCCTGCTCGAAATCATCAAACAGAGCCTGGAATCCGGAGAGGATGTTCTGGTGTCGGGTTTTGGAAAATTCTGCGTTAAAAAGAAGGATACCCGCCGGGGAAGAAATCCCGCAACCGGTGACGATTTGATTCTGGATGAACGAAATGTCGTCACCTTCAAATGCTCCGGCAAGCTGCGCGAAAGCATCAACAAATAAAAAAGACGGTTTTGTCGCCCTCAAAGACCGTATAATTTGATTTTGCTAAGCAGGGACGGATGACTGATTTCGAGAAGACGGGCCGCCTGGGAACGGTTTCCGCGGGTAGCCTCCAGTGCCCGTCGGATCAATTCCTTTTCCATTATTTCCTTTCCAGCCTTAATTGAAAGCCGCTTGGTCTCATCGTCTGGTTTCCCGGATGCTTCTTGCCGGAATATCATTTTTGGAAAGTTGTCCGAAGACAGCATTTCACCATCGGCAAGCACTGCCGCACGTTCAATTAAATTTTCAAGCTCCCGGACGTTTCCGGGCCATGAATACTCCAAAAGAAACGTCATGGCATCGGAAGATATGCCTTTAACGGGTTTGGTAAACTTCCGCCGCATCCGTTCCAGGAAGCACTGGCACAGCAGGGGAATATCCTCAGTACGTTCGGCCAGTGTCGGCAGATGAATAGGCAATACATTGAGGCGAAAAAACAGATCCCCACGAAACCCGCCGGTTTCAACGGCCTGTTTGAGATTTTTCGACGTGGCAGCGATCACCCGGACATCCACCCGTCGAGCCATGGTCTCGCCCACGGGACGGATTTCATTATCATGCAAAACGCGCAGCAGTTTGGCCTGCAACGATAACGAAAGGTCGCCGATTTCATCTAAAAACAGTGTGCCGCCGGCAGCGGCCTCAAACAAACCGATGCGGTTGCGATCCGCGCCGGTAAACGCGCCCTTGCGATATCCAAACATCTCGGATTCAAGCAAAGCTTCCGGTATTCCCGCGCAATTAACTGTAATCAATTTTTTATCAGATCTTTTACTTTGCGCATGAATCCCCCTGGCAATCAACTCCTTGCCCGTACCGCTGTCCCCGGTGATTAAAACGGTGGTATCATATTGCGACGCCTTGGCAGCCAAATCAAAAACCCTTTGCATGATTTTGCTCTTGCCGATCATCCCGGAAAATCCGGTTGTATCTTCAATGGCCTGAATCCGTTGTTTCAGATGCTCATTTTCCGACTTGAGACATTCCCGTTCCTCGGCTTTTTTTAATGCCAACAGCACCTCATCCGGTTTAAAGGGTTTGGAAATATAGTCGTAGGCTCCAAGCTTCATGGCCTCCAGGGCGATATCGATAGTACCATACGCCGACATCATGATGACGCAGGTATCATTTAACCGATTGCCGGCGGATTGCAGAAACATCATGCCGTCCATTTCCGGCATTCGAATATCGCAGAAAATATAATCAAAATGATCGTCGGCGATGCGGTCCAGGGCCGCCTTCCCATTCGATACCGATTCAGCGGCATATCCGGATTCGCGCAACAGCGCAGTGAGCATATGCCGCATATTTTCTTCATCATCGATGATTAGAATCCGTTTTTGCATTTATGAACCAATCCCTTTAATGTTTTTGCAAAATTCAAATTTGTGTCCCTTTGTCAACCTCTTATATCACCATCTATGGAATGCTGGTCCGACAATGCAAAGTCTGTTGAAAGGGCCAGCGGCAGTGTGATGGTCATGATAGTGCCTTTTTGCGGCTCACTTTCAACATCCAGTCGACCCCCGGCCTGCTCCACGATCATGTAACTGACGGAAAGCCCCAGTCCGGTACCTTTCCCCGGCTCTTTGGTGGTATAAAACGGATCAAAAATATTATCGATATTTTCCCTGTCGATTCCGACGCCATCATCAATGACCCGCAAGAGGATGACGCTGCTTTCCGGCGGATTTACCGTTATCAGGCGGATCTCGCCGACATGGGGATGGTCCGAGGCGGCAACAGCATCGGCCGCGTTGATCATCAGGTTTAAAAGCACCTGGCGAAGCTGTTGCGGATCCGCAACAATACCATCGGACATCGCAGTCAGGTCGCATGCAATATGAACATTTTTCATCAGCGGCTGATGCAACATCATACCGACAACGTCTTGGATCAGATCATGCAAATGAAACCCACAGGTGTTTCCGGGACTCGTGCGTGAAAAATCGAGTAACTGCCGGACAACGGCGTTGATCCGGTTGATTTCGGCCTCGGAGCGGTAAATGTAATCCCAGGCGATATCATCCTTATTGTCGGCCAGACGGTTTTTCAACAATCCCAGATACCCCAGTACAATGCCGATGGGATTGCCGATTTCATGGGCAAGTCCTGCAGACAGGCGGCCCACGGACGCCAGTTTTTCGGCCCGGATCACCTCCGACTGGGCCTTTTTTAACTCGGCATTGGCGGACGTAAGCAATGAAACGGAATTCAACAACCTGTTTTTATCCGCCTCAATATGATCGATCATGCGATGGACCGCATCCGATAACTGATAAAACTCGGGATATCGCTTTTCGGACGGAAACGGCATTAGCCCGGTATCGCGATAACCTTCGGTCACTTTGATCATTTTTTGAATGGGCTTTACAATCAGATTAGAAAACCGATAGATGCCTGCCAGCAGAAGAAGCATCAGGTTGACAAACAGATACAACAGGATAAATTTTTGGGATCTTCGAAGAGCAGAATAAACATCATCAAGGGGAACAACGGCAGTTCCCGCTCCAAGCATTCTTGCATCAGTCGTGATCACCGCAGTAATAATCGCATACTTGTGCCGCTTTCCAAGCACCCCCCATGTATGCCCCCGATAATCGATCCCCGTATCGCCCGATCGCATAGCCTCTGCCGTCAATTCCTCTATATCATCCCACATTTCATGCGCGTTATCCCCATAACAACGGGAACTTTCTTCCGCGGTAAGAAAACAGACATAGGTCCACTTCTGTATATCGATCAGATCACTGACAGGGAGTGGACCGGCGAAAAAACGACGGGCGGCATCGGAAAACATTGCCTGTTCCCTGTTTATTTTATCGCGAACCAGTTCCTTGCCCATGACGCTGATCATAACGATATAAGTGGCCAGCATGGCAATCGTTAACAGCAGGGCAAGATTTATCGAAATTTTCGATCCAAGACTGCGCATATCGTTAAATGCCGTTGATGAGATTATGCGATAAAATAATGACAATACTGTAAATGAATATTGCCGGGTCCGCAATCACTTTTATGGATCAAAAAACCAGGGTGGAATGCCATGATGATTAAGGATTTCAACGAAAAAAAAAGCCCCGCTTACTGTTATAACAGTAGGCGGGGCTTTTTTTGGGGAGGGAATCGGCGGCGTCCTACTCTCCCACGCAGTCGCCCGCGCAGTACCATCGGCGCTGAAGGGCTTAACTTCCGTGTTCGGGATGGAAACGGGTGTTTCCCCTTCGCTGTCGCCACCGAAATTTGTGATGTAATCTCATCAAAACGCTCAGCCCAATTTAAATTTGTGGCTAAGCCGCACGGCCGATTAGTACCGGTAAGCTCAACACATTACTGTGCGTACACACCCGGCCTATCTACCTTGTCATCTCCAAGGGGCCTTTAGTTCCGGTGTTTCCACCGGAAGGGATATCTTGTCTCGGGGGGGGCTTCCCGCTTAGATGCTTTCAGCGGTTATCCCTGCCGAACTTAGCTACCCAGCGATGCCGCTGGCGCGACAACTGGAACACCAGTGGTTCGTCCATCCCGGTCCTCTCGTACTAAGGACAGATCCCCTCAAATATCCT
>CAZRES010000185.1:0-4423 GCA_964598885.1 uncultured Desulfobacteraceae bacterium
GCCGTTTCGCCGGACAGCGTCCACCGCGTCTCGGATCACCCCCAGGCTGCGGTTGCTCAGCAGATCGATCTTGACCAGACCGGCATCCTCGGTCCCGTCTTTGTCCCACTGGATCACGGGCACACCCTTGGGTGCGTACTGGACCGGAACGTACGCGTCAATGGGGCCGGGCGTGATCACCACGCCGCCGGGATGCACGGACAGATGCCGGGGCGCGTTCACCAGCCGCCGGGCAATCGACAGGATCTCCGGCCAGGGCGCCTGGAAATCCACGCCCCGCATCTGGGGCAATTCGGCAACGGCCTCCGGAAACGCTTCATCGAACGCTTCGGCCCGCCACATCCACGGCAGGCGGCGGGTGACCCGGCCGATCTCGCCGTCGGTCAGACCGAACACCGCGGCGGTCTCCCGAATGGCCATGCGGACCTGAAACCGGACGTAATTGGCCACCATGGCGGACCGGCTCCGGTATTTTTCCAGGACGCCGGCAATCACCTGATCCCGCTCGTCCCAGGCAAAATCCACGTCAATGTCCGGCGGGTCGCTCCGGCCGGGGTTCAGAAACCGTTCGAAATAAAGATTGTACCGGATGGGACAGACATTGGTGATGCCGAGACAGTAGGCCACCAGGGAAGCCGCGCCCGATCCCCGGCCGCAGGTGCGCGGGCTTTGGGAGACGATATCGGCCACGATGAGAAAATAACCGGCAAAATTCATTTTTGTGATGATGTCGAGTTCATGCTCCAGCCGGGAGACCACGGCGTCCGGCAGTCCGCCGTAACGCCTCCGGGCCCCGTCATATGCGGCCCGGCGCAGATGGGCGGCGGCTTCGGCCGGATCATCGGTTTGATACGGCGGCATCACCCGACCGAAATCCGGACGGGTAAAGGTCAGCCGCTCGGCAATGGCCCGGGTGTTTGCGACGGCTTCGGGACAAACGGCAAACCGGCGGCCATATTCCTCCGGGGAAGCCAGACAGGCGTCGGCCGAGGCTGTATCGCCGGGGGCCAGCCGGGAAAGGGCGGTATTCTTGGCAATGGCGCGCAGCACCCGGTGAACGGCGATATCCTCGGGATTAAGGAAAAAGCTGTCCGGCACAGCCACCAGGGGAATATCCAGCTTTTGGGCGGTCCCGCGCAATACATGCCCGGCGGAAACGGGTTGGCGGGGCATGGCCGCGATCACATCAATCTCAGCTGCGTGCCACGCGTAAAGCAGCTTCGCATCCGACGAAAGCACCACCAGACCCCTGGAAAACTCCATAACGGCGGTCTTGAGATCAAAGGCGGCATGGGTGTGCCGCCGCGTCAGCAGGCGGCAGAGATTCTGGTATCCGGTTATGTCCTTGACCAGACAAATGGCCCGGCAAGAGGTTTTTTTGTCCGTGATTTCCGCGCCGATGATGGGCGTAAGCCCTTCCCGTTCGCAGGCGGCAATAAACGGCCAGAGTCCGTAAAGATTGTCCGTGTCGGTAAGGGCCAGGCAGTCATACCCGAGCTGCGCGGCATGTCGACAAAGGGCGTCGATGTCTGCTGTGCCCCACATCAATGAATAACAGGAATGAACCACCAGCGGGATCATCGAGGCGCTTTCACGATGCCGTCAGAGTGCGTCCCATGTGGATGCCGTCATGCCCAAAACGCCGGCGGATATGATCCACCGCATGGATCAGGGCGTCGCGTTTTTGTTCCACGGCGTCGAACGCGGACGGGAAAAGTTCCATCTGGACCGGGGGCAGGACCGGCCTGACGCAAGTCAGCCGGATCCGGCGCACCCGCACCCGGCGGGTCCAGGCCAGATAAAGGACAGCGCGGGCTATCTCAAACAGAGTAATATCGTTTCCCGACGGCGGCCGGACGGCCAGTTGGCGAAAACGACGCAACCCGTCGGCATGCTCCAGCATCAGGGCCAGGCTCCGGGCGGCCCTGCCTCTCTGCCGCAATTCAAGGCCGATGTTTTCGGCCAGCACATAGACCGCGCGCTCCATGGCGGCGACATCGTTGGTATCCTCGCCAAAGACGTGTTCCGCGGCAATCCACGACGGTCTGCTGCCCGCCGGCAGCACCGGCGAAAGATCGATCCCGCGCACGGCGTGGAAAATCACGCCGGCCCGGCGGCCGAAGGGCACGCTCAGTTGATCCAGGGTCAGGGCCGTTACCTGGCGCACCACGGCCAGGTTGAATTCTTTCAACCGGACCAGATCTTCCCGCTCAATTCCGGGCAGCAGTCCCATGGGCAGCGGCGCAAGAAAGGCCGATTCATCGCCGGGGTTGACGACATATTCCCCGGCGGGCTTGACCACCCGGGTGGCGGCCTTGGCGACCAGCTTGTTGGGGGCCACGGACCAGGCCGGCATTAATCCAAGGCGGGTTCGAATTCCTTTATACATGCGCCGGGCCACGTCCGGGGGCGGTCCGAACAGGCGGTCGGTGCCGGTGATATCGATGAACAGATGGCCGTCGGCCTCTCCGGTCTCGACAAGCGGGGAATAGGAAAGGGTCTCCCGGAAAAGCTCGGCCATGACCCGTTCATAACGGTCCATCCGGGGCGGCAGTACCTTCGCGTCCCGGCAGCACCGCAGTGCCTGCCGCAAGGGCATTCCTTTACGCACGCCTCCCTGAAAGGCTTCCTCGCTCATGTCAAAAACCAGTGCCCGGGAAGCCCGCTCCGGCGCGATGATCACCGGCCGGTCCTTCAGTTTTCCGTCGGCCATCCGCTCCACGGCCACGGCAAAATCCGCCACATCCAGATGCACCACGGTCCGGGGCCGGTCGCCGTTGATGCGCGACGGCTTCGCCATAAAAACAACGGATGCCGCCGGCGCGTTCATGTCCGTTCCATGACCTCGGGCCCCCGCTGGATGCCGATCACCCGACCCTGCACCAAAACTTCATCAAAACCATACGGCACGGAATCATAAGCCGGATTTTCCGGCTGAAGAACGATGCGGCCGGAGCGGATGAAAAAACGCTTGACCGTGGCTTCTTCCCCGCGGATGAGCGCCACCACGATCTCACTGTTATGGGCATACTGCCGGGGTTCGCAGATGGCGATATCGCCGTCGAGAATGCCGGCGCCGATCATGGAATCCCCGCTGACGCGCAGGGCAAACAGGCTTGTCCCTTTATAAATATCCGAATCGACAATAATTTGCCCGTCCCACTCTTGTTGCGCATATATGGGCAACCCGGCCGTGATCCGTCCGATCACCGGCACCGGAATCCACCGGCCGGCAACCGCGTTTTGCCGGTCGAAACCGGTCAGATGCACCTCCCGCCGATATCGGCCCTCCCGCCGGACAAGCCCCTTTTGCTCCAGAAGGTTAAGGGTCTGGGCCACCGCCGTATGGCTGACGTCCAGATCCCGGGCCGCCTGGCGCAGGGACGGGGAAACGCCGGTTTCGGCGATGCTTTTCCGGATATAATCTAAAAGACGCTTCTGCTTGGGTGATAATGACAGCGGCACGGCATAACCTCCTTAATTACAAATGATGATTCCATCTCTACTCCGGCATCAAGTAAATGTCAATGTAAAGTTTATGTAAATGCATTGTAAAATTAAAATAAACCACCAACGCTTTGCGCTATAATCACTTTTACAGACATCATTTTACAATTGACAATGAGCATCATTGATTGCATAATGGTTTCAAAATGGAATCTTTAGGGAGGGGGTGAATGCGCATGGCGACGATAACGGTAAAAAACATACCGGATACACTTTATGAACGCCTCAAGTCGACGGCGGAAGCGAACCGGCGGTCCATCAACAGCGAAATTATCGTATGCATTGAAAATACGGTGGCGAGTCATCGGATAGATGTCGGCGAGATGCTGGAAAGCGCGCGCCGGCTCCGCCGGTTGACGGCCGCACATCCTATCAGCGATGAAGACTTCAACCGAGCCAAGGCCGAGGGCCGACCATGATCGTGGTGGATACCAATATCATCGGATATCTCTTTCTCTCCAGCGATCAATCCCCGTTGGCCGAGCGGGCCCTGCAAAAGGATGGCGAGTGGGCCGCGCCCATTCTCTGGCGCAGCGAATTCCGAAACGTGCTGGCACTGTATATGCGAAAAGATCTCATCAACATCCATCAAACACAGCGGATCATGACCGATGCGCTGGCATTGATGCGAGGCAGGGAGTTTGAACCGTCATCCCATGAAGTGCTGCGACTGGCCGCCGAAAGCAACTGCTCCGCCTATGATTGCGAGTTTGTGGTCGTTGCCGGCGATCTGGGCGTCCCGTTAATCACCGTTGACAAACAACTGCTGCGTAGATTTCCGATAGCGGCCATCCCACTGAATTCGTTTATAAAAGAATCTCCGTGAACCGCCTGAGGGGAAACCGATGCCCGTATCCGATCCCATACTGATCTTTACCATCCTGATCTCGGTGATCCTGGCCGCGCCCCTGCTGGC
>CAZRES010000186.1:0-4385 GCA_964598885.1 uncultured Desulfobacteraceae bacterium
GTCTTTTTGGCCAGCAGGGTCACGGCCCGGGTGGCCGCGGCCTGGGCCTGGGTGATGGATTCGTCAACGGGCTTGGGCGCGTGGGCCAGACCGCAGATGAACACGCCGTCGGTGGCGCAATCCACGGGACGGAGCTTGACGTGGGCTTCCATGAAAAAGCCGTCGTCGTTGAGGGTAACCTTGAACATCCGGGCCAGAGGGTTTTCCGCCGGCGGCACCATGGCCGTGGCCAGGACCATCAGATCCGGCCGCACCACCATTTTGCGGCGAAGGGTCGTGTCCTGGAAAACCACTTCCAGATCTTGCCCCTTTTGTCTGACGTCAAGTCCGTCGGCCTCGTTGTATTTGAGAAAAATAATTCCCGCTTCACGGGCCTGCCGGTAAAGATCCTCCCGCAGTCCATAGCTTCTCATATCCCGGTATAATACGAACACATCGGCTTCCGGGCGCAGGGTTTTCAATGCCATGGCGTTTTTAATGGAATGGGTGCAGCAGACCTTGGAACAATAGGGACGTTCGGGAATGCGGGAACCCACGCACTGAATGAACAGAGCCGAATTAATGGAGCCAAGAGAGGGGTCCGACTGGATCAGCTTCCGGTCCAGTTCCAGGGCTGTGATCACCCGGGGATCCTTGCCGTAAAAATGAAGATCCGGCTTGAGTTCGGAAGCCCCCGAGGCGATCAGGGCCACGCCGTGCTCCAGAATTTCTTCCGCGCCTTCCGTGGCCACGGTGGTCTTGAAACTGCCCACAAATCCGTCTACGTTGCGGATCTGGGCGTTCAAACGGACATCGATGTTTTCATCCGCGGTGACTTCGGCGATCAGTCTTTCCAGAAACCCTTGCACATCCCCGCCTTCCCACGTCTCGTGAAGGCTTACGGCCTGTCCGCCCAGCCGATCCGCCTGGTCCACCAGAAAACTCTGGTAGCCCTGGGCCGAAAGGGTTTTGGCCGCGGTCATGCCCGCCACCCCGCCGCCGATAATCAGGGCCTTGGGATTGATGGAAAGTTCGGGTTCGGTCAGAGGCTGGAGCAGCCCCACCTTGGACACCGCCATCCGGGTCAGATCCTTGGCTTTTTCCGTGGCGGCTTCCTTGGTCTGGCCGTGCACCCAGGAACACTGGTTGCGGATGTTGGCCATTTCAAAGAGGTACTTGTTGATGCCGGCGTTGATCACGGTTTCCTGGAAAAGGGGCTCATGGGTTTTGGGCGTGCAGGCCGACACCACCACGCGGTTGAGCTGTTTTTCCCGGATGACCTTGGACATCATGTCCTGGTTGTCCTGGCTGCACGAGAACATGCTTTCCTCGGCATGAACGACATGCGGAAGCGTTTTGGCGTATTCCACCACGTCCGGCACATCCACCACCGCGGCGATGTTGGTGCCGCATCGGCAGATAAAAACGCCGATCCGGGGCGGTTCGCCGCGGATGTCGGTTTCCGTCGGGATTTCCTTGGTTTTGGTCAATGACCAGCGGGCCTCGGTAAGGACGCTGCCGGCGGCCCCGGCCGCAGCCGACGATTCCACCACCGAAGAGGGAATATCCATGGGGCCTTCAAATCCGCCGCACACATAAATGCCGGGAACGGAGCTTTTGACCGGATCAAACCCCGAGGTCTTGGCAAATCCATAGGAATCGGTTGCAATATCAAGACGTTCAGCAAGGACGCGGGCATCTTTGCTTATCCCCAGGCCCACCGACAGAACCACGATATCAAATTCTTCTTCCACCAGTTTGCCGTTGGCATCCACATAACGGATCAGCAGATTGCCGGTGTCTTCCACCGGCGTCACATTGGTGATCCGGGTTTTGATAAAACGGATCCCGGAAACATCCCGACCCCGGTTGTAATAGCGCTCGAAATCCTTGCCGTGGGTACGGATGTCCATATAAAAAATGGCGGTATCAAGGTCGTCCTGGGAGTGTTCCTTGGCCAGCATGGCTTCCTTGATGGCATACGTGCAGCATACCGAGGAGCAGTATCCCCGGGCGCCTATGTGCACGTCCCGTGAGCCGATGCACTGAAGCCAGGCGATTTTTTTCGGCTCTTTGTGATCCGACGGCCGTATGAGATGCCCTCCGAAGGGTCCCGAGGAAGACAGAATGCGCTCAAACTCGAGACTGGTTACCACGTTCGGGGAACGCTGATAACCGTAAACATCATGCAGCGCGGGATCGTAGGTTTCACATCCGCTGGAAACAATAATGGACCCGACATTTACCGTGAGGTCCTTTGCCTGTTCATCATACCGGATGGCGCCTGTGGGACAGACCTTTTCACAGTTTTTGCATTTTCCCTTCTGGAAAAAAATACAATTGTCACTGTCAATGACGTACTTTAAAGGCACGGCCTGGGCGTATTTCACGTAGATGGCTTTGCGCTTCTTCAGCCCCGTATCATAGGCATCCAATACCTTTTTCGGGCATTTTTCCGCGCATAAGCCGCACGCAATGCATTTTTCCATGTCAACGTATCGGGGGTGCTGGGTGATACGGACCTGAAAATTTCCTTCTTCTCCCTCAATCCCCTGGACTTCCGCCAGGGTCAACAGCTCAATGTTGTTATGCCGGCCGACCTCGACCAGTTTGGGGGAGATGATTCACATCGCGCAGTCATTGGTAGGAAATGTCTTGTCGAGCTGGGACATGATCCCCCCGATGGAGGAGCTCCGCTCGACCAGGTAGACGTAGTACCCGGAATCGGCCGCATCCAATGCCGCCTGCATTCCGGTAATTCCGCCGCCGACCACCATAATGGAACCGGTTTTTTGAGACATGGTTTCACCTATTGTGCGATAAACTCATTAATACCGCTGATATCTTTTTCATTTAAGGCCAGGCCCAGCTCTTCGCCGGGAATTCCCATGGCCAGACCCAGAAGCTGGGGATAGAGGATGGACGGCAGATTGGCGTCGCTGCGTCCTTCGGCCTCCATCTGCTTCTGCACCACATCAAACTGCAACTGACACCACGGACAGGCCACGCTCAAATAGCTTGCACCGGCATTTTTCGCGTTTGTCAATTTGGCCCCGGTCAACCGCATGGCCAGATCGTCATTAACGCCTGTCATGGGCGCTCCGCAGCATTCCAGCTTTTGCGACCATTCAACGCTTTTGGCCCCTGTCAGGGCCACCAGTTTGTCGACAACGCTCGGGGCCACCGGATCATCAAACTGCATGATATCGCTGGGGCGAAGGGCGTGACATCCGTAATGGGCCGCGATTTTCAAATCCTTAAAGGAGAACTGCAATGTTTCCTTGATGGCGGCTTCACCAATATCCTTATGCAGGAGGGAAAGCAGGTGCTTTACGTCGGTGTTGCCGTCATAACGCAGGTTTTCTTTTTCGAGAAAGACATTGACCTCGTCTCTGAGTCCCGTATCGGCCGCCAGCAGGTGGGCGGCCTTTTTCAGGGTCCCGAAACAGCACTGGCAAAACGTCAGTACGTCGAGTTCTTCCGCCTGGGCCAGCGCCAGATTCCGTGCGGAGAAAAATAATGCGGTCTTTTGATCCGTATTCCGCATGGGATAGCCGCAACAGGCGAATTGCAAGATGTCGGTCAGCTCCACATCGAGTTTGGCCAGGACCGCCCTGGCGGAAAGCTCGTATTGCGAGACCCTCGCGGGAATGTTGCATCCGAGAAAAAGTGCGAATTTCATCATGGTCACCTGAATTTCATTGGTATTTCAGGAACCTGCAGCGGCTTCCTTGGCCGCCAGGTTCTTGAGTTCATAAAGCACGTCGGCCACCTTGACCCCCTGGGGGCAATGTTCCTGGCATTGATAGCAGGTCAGACAGTACCAGAGCATGGGCGCGCCCAGCGCCAGGTCTTTGAGGCCGAGCCCCAGCGATCGCATGATCTGATGGGGCAGGAGCCCGACGGCTTCTTGTGGATTGTCGTAAACATTTACCACCGGACATACCGTGGTGCAGTTTTCACACGCGTAACAATGGGCAAACGTTGGCGAGCCCAAGGGATCGTCAGCGGCCCGGGACTTGAAATTTTTATCAATGGGCGCGATCGGGACCAGCGCCTGGGTTTCCGCGACGTCGGGAAAGGCGGCGGCCATGGACTTCAGCGCGGAATTCTCGGGCCGGTCGCGGTCGGCGGGCAGCCGGTTCCGGTTTAAGCCCCTAAACAGCGAAAACGGGGAAAGGGCCAGAAAGACCGGTCCGCCTTCAGTGGCAAGAGGACCACGGACGGAAAGCCAGAGGTCCTTGAGCCGGATTCCCGCGGGACAGACCACGGTGCAGCGATCACAATTGGTGCACAGATAGATTCCTTCCCCCACCGCACGCATGGCTTCCGGCGTCAGAGTTTTGCCGGACGCGTAGGCCTTGAGAAAGCCCATTTTTTCGCCGGGCAGGGTCATGGGGTTGCCG
>CAZRES010000187.1:0-4306 GCA_964598885.1 uncultured Desulfobacteraceae bacterium
ATATTTCATAATGCCTTATTTTACAGCTCATTTCATGATAGATATTTATTTATTTAAAGAGGCCACAGTTTCTAATGACAGAGTGCAGCTATCAAAGCTTGAAAAAAAAGCTCTCCTTAGTGGAAAAAAGGCTTTCAATAAATCAAAAAAGTATGCAGTCAATCGGACCGAAATCCTTCGATTGATGGGCGAGTATTTTTGGCTTGCCGGCAAACAGGGTAAGGCGCTCAAGTGGTGGAATAGAGCAATCAAAAAAGGTGAAGAATTAGGCGCTATGCCTGATTTATCCCGAACATATTTTAAAATCGGTAAAAGCTTTCTAGAACCCGACAGCAAATACACAGAATTAAATGGTATCACGGCAGAAAAATATCTTGATAAGGCCCGGACAATGTTCAAAGAGATGGGTCTGCAGTGGGATCTTGATGAGTTGGACAAGGTGATGACGGCGAGGTGAAATAAACTTGATGGAACCATAAAATCCCACCCACAAAAAGCAAACACTGCGGCTATGGTTAGGCAATAATGAGGTTTTTAGAGGCTTAGAGGTCTTTGGGATGCGTGTTTTGACCTTCGAATGCACTAACGAACACGATAGCCGGCTAATTCCTCCATACAGGTTCGAAATATTGGATGGCATGACAGTTGATTCTGGATAATATTCACCGGTATGCAAAGCACAAACGCATCACCCACAACTGTTGCGCTGGCTATCCCGCCGCTTAGGGCGGATATTTCACCGAAAATACTTCCTGCTGTTGATACGACAGGGGCACCATCTTTATTACACAATGGCTGCCCCCCTCGATAGACGCTTAGCTCCCCGCTCAAAACCAAATAGACAAAAGTATTCTCAGCTTTTTCGATAACGAGAGGCTCTTGAGCACTCACTTTCCGTAATTCCATAAACTCGGGCAGCTCACGTGCCAAGTCCAACACCAGTCTGGACAGTTTACTCTCCACTACCTTGCAATCTGTTGTGGATGAATGCTGCATGCGGATTCGCCATTCCTGAATTTTTTCAAGCAGGGAGGGAATCGGTGACGTTCCTTCCTCCAAACGTTGTCGTTCTTGCTTAAGATCGCCGATGAATGTCCTGCCCATGAGCTGGATGGTTCGTGGAATGTCACCTTCAACCAGTGCGGTTTCATAATCCGTTTGAGAAAACGGCAGGAATTCAAGGTAAACCGCATGCTGATGCAGCGAACCATCCGGGTAAATTAATGACCGGCTGCCGGCTTTCATCAGGCCGTTATTGTTTTGAATCTCCTCCATGTTGACTGGGCCGGAGCCAAATGAATAAGGACTTTCGAAAAGTGCTTCATTATAAAAACCGTCACAGAATTCCATCGTTTGTTGTTCGGCATCATAGAAAAACGTCATGGAATGCTCTTCAACGAGGTTCAATAATCGTATTGATTTGATATTTTGATGATTGGTACCGGCCTTCGCAATAATAGGTAACCCGCCTCCAGGTACCGGTTTATGATCTATAGGACACCACTTACCGGTAAACGGTTCTTTGGGCTCGATCCATGCGGCGGATCCATCCATATAAATAACCTCAATTTTAGAGTTTTCAAGTTCATAGGTAGTTAAGGGTTTACCCGCTCGCAATTCATCAATACCGTAGGATCGCAGTAAGGCTTTGGATTCGCTATCAGATGCACGGTGGCACTGGTACTTCGTACGCATTGCTATTGAATCGACGTATACCGAGAAATGCCCGCCGCGCAATTGATAGCGCATGAGCGCAGGGATTTCTTTGCGTACGATCATCTCAAAACCCTCAAGAGAGTCCAGTTCCAGACAGAGCATGGCCTTGGCGATGCATTTTTTCACCCGCATCTGCTGCCAGCAGGCAAATAGGGCACCGTTGAGATACATTGTCTCCCGGCAATCGCCATTTTGCATCAGTAACGCGGCGGTCAGATCGGTGCCTGTTCGTGTGTTTTTGCGCATATCAATGTCAACACCCGAGAGTGCGATTAAACCATCTGATAGAAGATCGAAAACGGAATGGGCTGAAGATTGTAGATCCTGTAAATCGCCAACCTTTAAACCGGCCCCGACAAATTTCAGTATCTGGGATAACACCGCCCTCGGGTTCTCCCTGGCCTCTATGGGTAATGCCTGCAGAATTTTTGTTTCCACAAGGTCGGCAAGATCCTCTTGGACCCGGCGGTTAATGAGTAAGTCGGGTACACGGGAACCTACACGACCGAGTCCGCCATTGACACAAAGTGGAATGAGGTTTGAGGTTAAGGGTAAAAAATTGAAGGTTTTACGGAGGAAAGCAGTGTGGGCATCCATCGATTCACAATCAATCGTATTACGATATTCAACTTTGAGTATGTTTCTCTTGTCCTTGGAAGCCGCCCTGAAACGTTCAAGCACTGAATTGCATTCAGTAACTGCTGTGAACGCAGATTCAATCTTTCTGCTTAGAGCGGGAACAGCTTCTTCGCGAGTAAGTTGAACATTACGCATAGTCGTATACTTATTCTGGATGCGCTGTAATTCAGCAACAGTAATGGCGAGCTCAAATTCAGCTTTTACCGTGGAGAAGAGGTGGGATAAAAGATTACGGATCTCTGGCAGATCGGCGCCGTTAATTACTGCCAATAACAATCTGCCAGCGTGCGTCCAATAATCAAGAGATTCTCGGCCGCCTTGCAGCTCAAGGGCAATGCTAATAAGCGCAGCCTGGCTTTCCATTTCTTTTTCAACCACTGCCATCTCATTATCGAGCATCCGGAGCCGCAATTCTTCTCTATCCTTTAAGCGGCTAGCCCCACGATTTTGCTCTATCTGAACGCGCTCGACCAAAAGATCGGCCTGATAATCTATTGTATGCAACATCCAACCAAGGCCAGGAAAGGAAGCGCCACTCTCACGGAAGCCACGGCGAAAAATACGAGTGGCTAATCGAAGATTATTATGGCGCAATAACTGCGCATGGGAAACGTTCATATCAGCCAGGCTGACTTCAGGGAAGTAGTCATAAAAGCGAGTAATTAAATGACTATCTATCGCGGAAGGATCTCCACCCGTTTTTGTTAATGATTGAATCAATTGCTCGGCAAAGAGCATACGAGCCGTATATGATTCACCAATGGTTGCCCAGACGAGAGCATTGTGACCACCCTCGGCAATGATTCGTGAGCCCTCCTGGATTGCCTCTGCAGGCCGCCTCGCCTTATTCAAGGCCAGAATGTAAAATTCGCGTACACGAGGAGTATCGCGAAAAGTATCATCCCGGCATTCCTTGTAAAGTCTGATTTCATTCTCAGGTGAAGTGAGCAGGCGAAAATAATTAGTGATCTCGATGAGTTCTTTTGTCGTCCAGTCAGCCAGCCATTGTTTCTTCGTGAAAGCCAGCTTCTCCAGTTTTTCGACAGTATCGGTGCATGCTAACAGGACTCTAAAAGCATGATCTCGAAGCACTTCTTCCTTGCCTTGCTCATACACTCGATCGAGATCGGCATCACAAAGGGCATCAAAAGTACGGGCTATAGTCCACGCTGTTTTCATGCGTTGCTCTTCCGTGCCTGTTCCGTCTTTCCTTTGTTTCTGTATAGAAACTCGATATAGGAAATACCTCATTGAGATATTGAATCATTTCGCAAAACTCTTTCAAGAGGATGAAAAATGAACAGCCCTGCATTCGAGTTGGAAATGAAAAAAGACTATTCTTAATGACAGGAAGTTTCTTTACTTTATATTTTAACCGAAGGCAGGTGGAAGTCAAGTTTTAATCGGGTTCTAATCGGTCTTTATGTCATTAAAATACAGCCATTTCGTTAACAAAAAAAGAGGAACCAGATCGTCCTTTTTGAGCAATAGCTATGGTCTCATCACAATTGCACAGATTTTCAAGAATACGCATTGTCGATAAGACCTGACAGCTATTTTCAAATTTGGGCTTTTAACGCATTATTGTGGTTGCTGATTCACCGGGAATGCTGGCGGAAAGCTATTGAAGTGCCCTATGATCAGAAGTGACACGTTGGTGAATCTTGTGGCGAGTTTTGTGGAAAAAGCAAAGAGGCAAAAACCGGCCGGCCCCGGATCCTCCGCTAAACTCCCAGCCACCAGGTTGGATGGCTACAAAATCAAAAGTGCGAAAAATTCTGGACACTACCAATACGGGTAATATCCGAGCACCAGACCATATTCGCTCGGTTGATATTCATCCCATTCAGGAGATACGGATATATCTTATGGTCTTTGCGCGGCACACTGGTGTTGGGCTTCGGCGCAATGGATTGTATCCCCATTTTACGCATCAGACGCTGGACCCGTT
>CAZRES010000188.1:0-4257 GCA_964598885.1 uncultured Desulfobacteraceae bacterium
AAGGCCCCCGCTCGCCTTGAAATAAGCCCTTTGCCGCTCCGCTCCGAAAACCGGAATCCTCCCGAAAAGATAGTTGCCTATTTAAGGGGCGCAGCCAGGTGACGTCGGGCTCGTTCAACATCCGGATAAGATCGCGGCTTCGCGCGATCTATCCTTATTCGTTAGGGTATCTACCGAAACCCTGGCTGTATCAATATTTAGTTGCATGAAGTACGAGCCTGGATGTTCTGTGCATTTATTGTCGGCTCTGGAAACCCAAGAGTTACTAACTGCTCCTCTCCTTCGGAGAATATACGCTTTGTTTCCTTTACAAAATCGCCTTCCGAAGTAGAAAGGTATGTGGTGACAGTTATGTTTTGCCGAGCACCCAAGTTAATCACCTTAGATATCACGGAAAAGCCCGCATCCGTATTATCATTGATCAGGAATACGTTGGGCTTTACATTTACCTTATCGACTCGGCATTCTGCCTTTAACTTGTTACTTATAGTGCTGCCTATTTTGTCCAAATTTGGCGCAATTAAAGCAATTACCAAAATAGCAGCAGAAACCTTTATGGCCGAATTAATAAACGTGGCTTTTATGATGTATTTGTGCCCGCTATTCCATGCCGATATTTTTAAAATCCTTAATTTTTTTTCATCAATTCCCTCTACGGCATTCATATCTTCATCAAACAGTTTATCTACTGCTTTGTCCAAAGCATCACTTGTAGAATCATCCATTCCATCTTCGAGAATCCCAAAAATGTGGCCAAATAAATATCCAATTGGAAACGATAAAATGAGTGCCGCGGCAAAACCTACAGCAATGCTCCAGATAAGGGTAACTTCAAAAAACTGATTGAAAAAAATGCCAACTAGCAGGCCAGCATTAGCAAGAACCCATGGTAATGTGGATTCAACCTTTTTCTCGAATTCTTTTTCTAGTTCAGAAATGGGCTTCTCGATATTCTCATTAATATATTCTTTGCAGTAGATATTTTTTTCTTCTTGAGACATATTCTTTAATATAGACTCATTTTTGTTCATTTAATTATCCTCTCGCGGTAGGAACGCCCGTTACCGGGCGCCCTCCGCACAGACCCGGACGTGCGGTTTTCCTGCATCCGGTTCCTCGATTGTACTCGCCTTCGCGACGAGCGCGTTACTGTACAAAGGCTACATGCTCTCGCCGCCTCTCGGTCGTCCGGGGTAACGCCACCTTCAACTTCTCCAGCGCCGCACTGAACTGCGCCCAGTTAAAGCTGCTCCGCGTCTCGCCACGACGATTGAGCCACTTGAAGGCACACTGAATCGTCCAGGTATGAAAACTGGTAACTACTCGCCCCCTCACGCTCCAGGCGATCAACTCAGATTATCGCCTGATCGAAAACATTGAATAGCCTTGTGGTGCGTTACATGATCAAATAGGCGTTATCCATTGATAACGCCCAGCACCACTGATGGCCTCACTTGATAAGACATCCGCCCGGGAAGAAGTCGACAGGCTAAAGGCCGAGTTCGAGCAATTATCCCGTGACGGCAAGGTCACCCCCGAAACCGGAGCGTTATTCAAAAGTCTGCTGCTCATCGTCGATTTAATTCTGTCCATCTTCCTGGAGCGCCAGACCCGAAAGACCAGCAAGAACTCCAGCTTGCCCCCATCGCAATCGGATAAGGATGAAACCAGTCTTTCCCGTTCCCGGCCCGCCGCCAAAGCGCGGCAGGACAGGGGCAGTTACACTGTTGCCAATCATCGTCGTGTCGAAACCACCACGGTATCCACCGTGGACACCTGCGGCGTCTGTGGCAACCCGCTCGGTGGGGTCGAGTGTACCGGCCATGAGCGACGCACCAAAATCGATATCGTCTTTGAGAAGGTCGTCGAGCATGTGGACGCCGAGCTCAAGCAGTGCCCCGAGTGCAACAGCACCGTCAAGGGGCTGTTCCCCCTCGATATGCCTGGTCCCTTACAGTACGGCAACGGACTGAAGGCCTATCTTGTTAACCTGATGGTCGGCCAGATGATGCCCCTGGCTCGCACCCAGGCCTTGACCGAGTCCCTGCTCGGTGAGCGCCTGTCCGAGTCCACCCTGCTGGGCGCCGTCTCCCGGCTGCATCAAGCGCTGGCCCCCTGGGAGCAACGCGCCATCGAGCACTTGATCGCCCAACCGGCTATGCATGTGGATGAGACCGGCTTTCGGGTCGAGGGTAAAAACCACTGGATCCACGTCCACGCCGCCGGTGGCATCACCCTCAAGTGCCTGCACCGCAACCGCGGCAAGGCGGCGATTGAGGACATTAACATCATCCCACGTTATGGCGGTCGGTGCTCTCATTCATGACTGCTGGGCCTCCTACTTCGCCTATGATGACTGCTCCCACGGGCTATGCGGTTCCCATCTGTTGCGGGAGCTGACCTTTGTCGTCGATGCCCATGGTCACGCCTGGGCGCAGAATATGAAGCGGCTTCTCAAGGAAAAGGCGCTCGCCGTCAGCGAGAGCGAGGACAAATGCCTGGACGACAAGCAACTGGCGAAGTTGCAAAAGCGCTACCGCACCATCCTTACCCGTGGCGAAAAGGAGCTTCCGCCCATCCCCCAACGGCCCACGGGCAAGCGCGGCAGGCTGGCCAAATCCGAAGCCCATAACCTCTGGGAACGCCTCAGGCGCCATGAACAAGCTGTCTTGCTCTTTGCCAGGGAGCCTCATGTTGCCTTTACCAATAACCGTGCCGAGCGCGACCTGAGAATGGCCAAAGTCAAACAGAAGGTCTCGGAGTGCTTTCGCTCTGTCCACTACGCCCAGGCCTATTGCCGTATCTCCAGCTACCTGCAAACCATGGCCAATCAGGGCTATAACCCCATTATCGCTATACAAATGGCGCTTGCCGGTGACTGGGTACCCTTCGCAGGGGGCGAGTAGTTACATTCGGTATATCTTTCACGATTCTTACTTATAGTTGGGTGCGCCCTTTTCGCAAATCCATCGATGAGGCATAGCAAAAGACATAGACAACCACGCAATCGCCCATTCTCTCTTAGGAATGCCGCATCATCGTAAAGCCAGCGAACAACAGAATAATCATGTGTCTCTGGCATCCATCATTTCCTTCGCATAACGCCGCCAACACGCGCAGCTTTGAAGTGGAGGCAAAGCCGCAACGAAAAAGCTGTCGCTGTGGTTGGCCTTGTTACACATACGCGGAATCAGTACGCGCATTTATAATATCAATATCTGGATTGATTTTTTCCACAAGCTCAGTGATAAAGCCTTTATCCTGGGTGCTCATACGACTGCCACAAATAATTTCACGTACTATGACATCGACAAACTGCTTTCCGCGAGTAAATACTCGTTCCTCCGCTTCGTACTGCCAAACATCAAGTTTATGGCTCAGAACGTCAATTGCAGCGCCGTTGTGGAAATTATTCAATCCAACCCTATGCAGCCCATCGTATTTGATCGGTCGCACCTCATACTTTTTGGAGTTGATCTCTACACCAACGACAACACCTCGGTTCCCCTCTGAATAATGCGACCACATCAGCTCATTATTCGGGTCTCGCGATAAGGCACAAATTCGCAACTTCTCCTTTTCGCCTTTGAGCAATCTACGCATATCCTCATCAAGCGACCCTCCGCCTTTGCTATAGAGGTATTTCCCTTCCATTGGATCGTTAAGATCGAAGTACGGGGCAGCATAGAGCCGATTCTTTAGGATAATGTCCGTGAAGAACCGGAAATCTTTTATTCCTCGGTACTTATAAAGCAACCTCAATGTCTCCTAGCATGTGTAACTACGATTCGACGCCCGAACCGCCGTCGAAAAAAGCCCGCCCCGGCACCGCTTCCACGTAAAAGCATGCAATATCAGCAACCTACGCCAAAGCCGAGACCCACCGCAATCCCGGTTTACGCGGCCAAAGGGCCGCCTAAACCGCGAAATTGAATATCGGCCGCCTATCGAAGGTGTCAGCCGCTGATGAATTAGCGGGATTTCAACCCGTTGCCGCATAGGCGTCAGTGTTATGCGGCGCCGCAGTTTGCTTTGCCAGCAGCCGGCGGCTAGACCCGAGGTGGAGTCCGTTTTCGGTGGAGCGTCTAGTGTCCGGGTGGCGATCACGCCGGCGGCGGGGTGGACGGTGGCGCGGTGTTGTTCGGGGGTGTCGTCCATGTTGTCGGCGCTCGCTTCCGGGTTGCGGGGGTCGGTTTGGTTAAATTACCCCGGTGTGGTGGGGGTGTGCAAGGGTGGGGCGTGTTGTGCGAGTGCGTT
>CAZRES010000189.1:0-4245 GCA_964598885.1 uncultured Desulfobacteraceae bacterium
CTTCGACGCCAAAAAAAATTGACCCCTCTATACTCAAACAAATTGACCCTTTTTATGCGCATCGGCATTAAAACATGCGTTCGTTGAGGGACGCAATATGGAATGGACGAACATGTTGTCGAGTTGATTCTATGAGGCTTCGTCAGGAGATCGGAGGGAGGGGCCATCGATTCTGATTGTTATGCAACGATGTTTGAGCCTGTCAAGCAATGCATCCACCAGTGTTTTTTTATGGAACAGATCGTACCAGTCCGGATAATCGAGATTTGTGGTGATTATTGTAGATACTTTTCCGTAGCGCTCGCCCATCAGCTTGAAGAAGCTGTTGACCTGCTCTGATTTCAACGTCAGATAACCCAATTCATCGATCAGTAAAATAGGATAGCTGCAAAGCCTTTTGATCAGCTTGGCGGTGGATCTATCGGCCAGTGAGGCGTAAAGCTCATCAAGAAGATCCTGGGCATTGTAATAGCGGCCGCGGTATCCATCCAGCAGAGCTTGCCGCAGAAGACCGATGGCAAGGCCGGTTTTACCGGTTCCCGGCTCGCCGATAAATACGATATTCTCCGCTCGGCCGATAAACGACAGATCCGACAATCCCATAATGTGGGATTTCTCAACGCCGGGCTGCCTGTCAAAAGGAAAGGTATTCAGAGTCCAGTCCCAGGGGATCCTGGCGTGATTGAGCCGATACAGCATGCTGCGTTCCTGCCGGTGGGAGAACTCTTCATTCAACAGCCGCCACAGCACTTCGGCGACCGCCGTGCCTTTTTTATCGGCGCTTTCAAGTTCCCGGTCAAGCACATTTGCCATACCGGCAAGGCGAAGCTCTTTCAATAGCTGATTCAATTTTTTGCGCATCAATCATCCTGCAGATTAAAAAAATCCCCGGCCACAAAACTTAAAATTAAATTTTCAAGACGCACAAGATCGTACAATCCATAATGCAGGGCCTGCTCCACACCCTTTTTAAACGCCTCGGCCGGATAGGTTCGTTTCAGATCCAGCAGTTTTTGCAGTTTTCGTCTGCCGCCGCCATATGCATTTTTTTTAAGCCCGGTCACATACTCGTCCAAAAACAAATGCCGACCGGTCAACGACTGCTCTTCCCTGCAAGGGACGGGCCTGCCTTTTTTGCCGATGACCGGTTGATGGTGCCCTTTGGCTATCACTTTGCCGTCTCTTTTGTCCATAAGACGCTCATGCCTGGCAATGCTGCGGTACTTGTGGTAAATCTCGATGCGATCAAAACTTTTGAGCACTTCCACCTTTTGTCCGCAAAGGGCTTCGGGAACCGAGTACCGGTTGGTGTCCACCGTGACAAAGCCGGATATGTCCACAACCCGTTGAAGCGTCTTGTACACCGGTGGGATATGGGCCGGCAGCGGATTCAGATGGGGCTTTTCAAGGACGTACACTTCATCGGGACTCATCCGCCCCAATGAGCGCTTGGGCTTGGCATTGGCCACGCCATCGCACCAGTCGCGCGCTTGTTTATTCACATCCGCCCAGCTTTCAAAGCGGCGACCGGCAAGAAAGTTGTTTTCAATGTAATGAAAATTCCGTTCCGCTTTGGCCTTCCGGTCCGCATCGCCGATAACATGGGCCACAAACGTCGTGCCGAACATTCGGCCGAACGCCCCCATCTCCGGCGCCATGACCGCATCGGGGCCGCTGCCGTGGGCCACGACGACGCTGGTGTTGTCGATGATGCAACGGTCGCAGGTTCCTTTCATGTATAAAAACGCCCCGGTCAAAAAAACCTTGGCCTCAAAGCGGGTAAAGCAAGGATAGTACTGTGCAAATATTTTTCGACTATACCCGAAGGTCAAGCTTGCGCATTGGGCTTTGATTTTTTTCCCGGCAAGGATCAGCTGATGGGGAGAAGTGTCATGCTGCATCTCCTCACCGGGGCCGAACTCATAACTGCCGGACCGTTTGGTCGCCTTTTTGTCCCGCAATTCCAGATCTCTTACAATTCGCGTCAAGCTGCTGTAAGGAATCTTCTGATTGTATTGCTCCCCCAATATCTCCTGGATACGAACCGCATTTTGCTTGCATGCGGCAAAATGCTCCAGGATCAGGGGCTCGACAGTCTGGTGGCGATGCGTTTTTACCGCCCTTTTCCGGTTGCCCCGGATGACATCGCGCACCGTATTGCGCGACACTTCGAGAATGCGGCTGATGTGCCGGATCTTGCATCCGGTCTTGTGCAAGGATAAAATCGTCTGACGGGTCTCGTTGCTTATCATCGTCCATCCTTTGTTTCAATGTTTGCAGGCAAACAGCGGCATCATTGAATGCGGTCAAAAGCCGCCTCCGATCCAAACCGCTTTGGCCCGGATAAAACACTTCCGGCGTTGTCTTGATCAAACGCAGGAGAATATGCTTGACCGCTTGCATATTCTTCAACCACTTGCCGAAAGGATCCTGGCGGATTGTTTCGGCGCTTTTGCTTTCAAGCGCTTTAAGGAACAGATGCGGGTTTGCGACGATATTGTGCCGGACATTCCGGTTTGATTTTTTGTAATGCGCAAATAAAAGCGACAGACGCCGGGTGGAGATGTTCTCTTTTTTCAAAGCCCGGATCAGCAGCCCGGCATGTTCGGGGTTGGCGCGCGCCAACGGCGCCAAAACCCGTTGCGCACTCCAGCTTGAGATCTTTCCCTCCCGGATCAGGGCAATCATGGTGTCGTCAAAGGTTTCAAACAGCAACAGCCGCCGGGTCACCCAGCTTTTGTCCTTGGCCAGAAGCGCTGCGATTTGACCGCATGACATCCGGTGCGTCAATCGCAGTTCGTTGATGATGGCGGCCTGTTCATAAACATCCCAGGCTCTGCCTTGCATGCCGGCCATCATATGAACCAAGGCTTCGGCTTCGGTCTGATCCCATAAACGGGCAATAATCAGGTCCTTGCCCAACCGTTTGAGCGCCTTTACTCTGAGATAGCCGTCAATCAAAACAGGACCGCCATCCTCTTGATTGACAACCAAAACCGGCATCAGCTGACCGAACCGCTCCAGGGACGCGCTCATTTTCAATACCGTCGACGGCTGCCGGATCCGGGTGTGCTCGTAACGAAGGTCCAAGTGAGCCATTTCAATGCTTTCAACCGTTCCCATGGTCTTTTCCAAACGCCTTGGCAATGATCCGGCGGACTGTGGCCGGATCATTTTGTTCCATTTGCCGGTCCGTCTTTAATGGCTCGGCAGGCGATCGCCGCGGTTTTTCAGGCAGGGACAACACCTGGAACAGCCGTCCGTCAAAGGCGATCAGGTCTTTTCGGATCAGAGCGTTTCTGGCCTCGATATAGTCATCCACCGAGATGCGCAGGAGTGTGCAGATTTTATCATAGCTGTAGTAGGAAAGACCCCAACGGTCGCTGACCATGACCAGAAAAAAATAAAGCAAAAGCGGACCCTGATCCAGATCCGCCCAAAATCCGTCATGCAAAAAACGATGCTCCAGGAAAGCAAAACTTCCCGAGATTTTACGGAGCCGGTCCGGGCATAAGGGATGCAGCATCATCAAATTCCTCCTTTTTGCGCCACTTTATAAAATCGCCCTACGGAGGGCAATTGAGTCCTTGTTTGCAAGATTTCATAAAATTGCCGCAACTATCCGGTATAATGAAAATTTTTTGCATTAACGCGTCCATCTTTGCAAGATCGTCCATGATCGGGATCAGGTAATAACCACCCGGTTCCATTTGGTTTATTCGTGTTAACGTGTCCATCTTTGCAAGACGCCTTGCCTTGCGTTTGGCATCCCGCAGTTTTTGTTTTTTCCGGTTTTCTTTTGCGTAGTCGGGATGCGTCCGGCGATATTCGGCAAAATAACCGGGATTCTTTTCTTGCCAGTTTTTTCGACTCTCCATTCGATTGAGGCGATAGTCTTCATCCGCAGCGATCTTGCGCCGCTCCCATTGTGTTTTCCTGGCACGCTGACAGCGCTTGCGGTTACAATATTCCTGGTTTTTCAGGCGGGGGTTAACAGGTACTTTGCGATGACAATGTTGGCAACGGATTTTCGGCTTCATGGCTTCCTCCATCGAAAACCATGAAAACCATATTGCAATCAATTTTCAATAAAATGATTCAAATACAAATCAGATCCATTTTTAAATGAATTTTGTTTGTCTCTTGTTCTTTTGATTCTAATAAATCCGTTGAAACATAAGACGGGAAAAGTGAAGGGTCAGTTTTGGTGAGCAAAGATGGGTCAGTTTTTTTTAGCGTCAAAGG
>CAZRES010000190.1:0-4016 GCA_964598885.1 uncultured Desulfobacteraceae bacterium
CTTCCGTGCCGTGGGAAAAAATGGTGTCCGCGCAGAGAAAGGTGTGGGCGCCGTAGGCCAGGGTCAGACCGCCGTCCACGCCGGCTTCGCCCAGGGCTTCGCCGGCCAGGACCGTGGTGATGACGTCCGCCCCGCTCCCGCCGTATTCTTCCGGAAAATGCAGACCCAGGATGCCGAAATCCCCGAGCTTTTTAAAGGATTCCATATCAAACTGCTTTTTGAGCTCAAACTCCTGGATCCGGGGCACGATTTCCTTCTTGGCAAACCGGATCACTTCCTTTTTAAACATCAGTTGTTCTTTGGTGAAGGAAAATTCCATGGTGGTCTCCCTTTTACAGCGGTTATGATGGCAGGATCCGTTTCCGGGATTACCGGAATATTATTTTTAAATAGCATTCATAAATAAAATCGGATTCAACATTAGAATCGGATTCAGTACATGTCAAGAAGTTTTTCAGAATTTTGGGGAAAAGACTCGGGTTTTCTTGAATGATTGACGCAAAATGGGAAGGTGGTAAGCGCATTTAATATTTTTTTATTGCACATTCTTTGTAAGTATGATTATCATACATTCATGGAAAACATAAATCGCAACCCCATTCTTCCCCGTGCCGCCGCAGCCGCCATTGAACAGGCGGCGCGCATTGCTCCAGTGGTGGTCCTGCTTGGAGCCCGCCAGACGGGAAAAACCACTCTGCTGCGTTCATTGCCGTTTCTTGAAGGCAGACCCTATCTTACCCTTGACGACTTTGACCTGCGCACCCAGGCCGCGGCGGAGCCTGAGGCGGTGATTCAAAGAGCGCCGAGTTTGGTGCTCGATGAGGTACAGCGTGCTCGCGATCTGCTCATCGCCGTGAAACGCGCGGTTGACGCGGACATGAATCCCATCCCGGGCCGGTTCGTGCTGACCGGATCGGCCAACTTGCTGATGCTGGAACAAATCGGCGAAACGCTTGCTGGAAGGGCGGTTTATGTTACTCTATGGCCTTTCACCCGACGCGAACGTCTGGGGCTGGGGCGCACAGGGCTGTGGAGTGAAATTCTGGATACTCCGTATTCCGGCTGGCAAGAGATGTTGAATGCCAGGGGAGGCCCTCCGGAAGATTGGCGCACCGCCGCCAAATTGGGCGGTTTGCCGGTTCCGGCCTATCGCCTGGCTGCAGATGATGACCGATCTCTCTGGTTTTCCGGATATGTTCAGACGTATCTCGAACGGGACCTGCAAGCTTTGCGCGCGGTTGAAAACCTTGCCGATTTTCGTCGTCTCATGCGGGCGGCCTGTCTGCGTATCGGCAATCTCATTAATCAGACAGAGCTTGGACGTGATGTGGGTATCTCCCAACCCCAGGTCCACCGCTTCCTCAATCTCATGGATGCAAGTTATCAGGCAGTGCGTATTTCCGCTTACGCCGTAAACCGGACTCGCCGGCTGATCAAGGCGCCCAAACTCTATTGGAGCGACAGCGCCCTTGCCCTTTTTCTGGCAGGAGAAAGCGAACCGCGAGGGGCTCATTTGGAGAATCTGGTACTCACGGATCTGCTGGCCTGGCGTGACTTACAGGCACGTCGTCCAGAGGTGCTTTACTGGCGAACGGCTACTGGCCTGGAAGTGGATTTCGTTATCGAAACACCGAATCGACTGTTACCCATGGAGGTTAAAGCTTCCTCTCGTGTAACCACCGCCGACGCCAAGGGGCTTGAAGCCTTTCTTGAAGAATATAAGGATCTTGTAGATGGCGGATTGATCCTTTATGGCGGGAGTGAAAGTTTCCCCTTGACGCGCCATGTGTTGGCGGCGCCATGGTGGACGGTAGTCTGAGCCGACCTGTCAAGAGCGTCAAAGGTTTCAGGACGCTTATTCCTGCCGAAAAATACCGCCATACCCCATTCCGCGGGAAGGGATATGGCGGCGAAGGGATTATTTGTTGGATTTTTCTTTTTTGGTTTTCCGTTTTTCTTTCAGACTGGCCTGGGGTTTTTTCTTTTCTTCCCGCTTGCCTTTGTCTTTGCTTCCTTTTTCGCCCATGGTGTGTTCTCCTTTTTTTAATGAAACGCTCAGTGTTTGAAACTGCGTTGGCCGGTAAAGACCATTGTGGCGCTGGCCTGGTTGCAGGCCTCGATGACCTGATGATCGTTTAATGCCCCGCCCGGCTGGACAACGGCGGTGACGCCCTCGCGCAGGCCTACGTCCACGCCGTCCCGGAACGGAAAAAACGCGTCGCTGACCATAACCGCGCCGATGAGACCTCCGCGTTCGGCCGCGACCCGGGCGTCGATGTCGGCTTTCTTGTCCGCGTCGGTCAGATCGTTGTACCCAATTCCCCAGGTTTCAAAGCAATACCGGTCCGCCAGTTTGCGGTAGGCCTTGTCCCGGGCAATCTCCGCCACGCCCACCCGGTCCTGCTCGCCGGTGCCGATGCCCACGGATACGCCGTCTTTGACGTAAATGACCGAATTGGAGGTGATGCCGGATTCCAGCAGCCAGCCGAACCGGATGTCTTCATATTCGGATTCGGAAGGGAGGCGGCTGATTTTATACGTCCGTCCGTCGACGGCGCATTCCGCGGGGTTAAAATCATCAAAGGAAAGCGCCTGGGGTGAAAACGACCACTGGGCGATGATCCCGCCGTCGATAAGGCTTTTGAATTCAACGAAACGTTTCCCCACAAAGGATTGCAGATTGGCGATGGCGCGAATCCGGATCACCCGGAGGTTCTTCCGGCCGGCCAGAATATTGAGCACCCCTTCCTCGAATTCCGGGGCCACCACCACCTCGGCATACTGTTGGGCGATGGCTTCGGCCGTGGCCCGGTCCAGGGACCGGTTGACGGCGATGCAGCCGCCGAAGGCCGCCACCCGGTCGGCCATGTAGGCTTTTTGATAGGCGTTTTCCAGGGTGTCGGAAAGGGCCGCGCCGCAGGGATTGTTGTGCTTGACGATCACCGCCGCCGGCCGGTCCGTGAAATACCGCAGGATGTTTAACGCGTTGTCCGCGTCGGTAAGATTGGTTTTTCCGGGGTGCTTGCCGGACTGGAGCAGTTCGATATCGGACACCAGATACTGGCCCGGCTGGATGGTTTCGGTATCGCCCAGGATCAGGTTGCCGTTGATCAGTTTGAACAGGGCCGCTTCCTGGCCGGGATTTTCGCCGTAGCGCAGGCCTTTTCGCACATTGTCGATGGTCCAGGCGGCTTTTTCATACACCAGGGTCTGACGCCGGCCGTCATTGATGAAGCTGATCTCCATCTGCTGCGGAAAATGGTCGTCCATGATGGTTTTATACATCTGTTTCAGGTCGGTGCTCATGGGTTGGGGATCTCCTCTTTTTTATCGGATGTCCGGATAGACGGAACGGACATCCGCAACGGTTAAACCCGACAGGTAATCGGCAATGGTCCGGTCATAAAGGGCCGTGTGGGCAAAGGCTTTTTTTGCCAGCCGGAAGCGGGTTTCAAGACCGATCCGGCCGTCCCGGGCGGTCAGTTCGTCGAGAATCGATGGATAGTCGGCCGGGTCCACCACCGAAGCCGTGCGGATGTAGTTCTTTGCCGACGCACGGACCATGCAGGGCCCGCCGATGTCGATATTGCCACGGGCCGCTTCGGGGGTGACATCGGTTTTGGCGATGGTTTGCGCAAACGGATAAAGATTGACCACCGCCATGTCGATGGGAACCGCGCCGGTTCGCTTGAGGTCGGCCTGATGGGCCGGGTTGTAGGTTTCCGTGAGCAGCCCCAGATAGATTTTAAAATCCAGCGTCTTGACAAGGCCTCCCTGGGTTTCCGGCTGACCGGTGTAATCGGAAACGGCGATCAAATGGGTTGCCGCCCGGGCCCCGAGGATGCCGGCGATGTGCGTAAAGGTGCCGCCGGTGCTGAATATCCGGAGTCCGGGATTCACATCAATGAGTTTGGGAACAAAAAGATCCAGCCCGGATTTGTCCGATACGCTGACCAGCACGTGATTGATTTTTACCAGATCGTCGATGGTGGATACGGTATTGATGCTCATAATGT
>CAZRES010000191.1:0-4012 GCA_964598885.1 uncultured Desulfobacteraceae bacterium
AGTCGTTTTTTAAATCATGCATCGCGAATAAAATTCGCCGGTGAACAGGCTTCAACCCGTCCCGTACATCCGGCAGGGCCCTGCCGATGATGACGCTCATGGCGTAATCGAGGTAGGACTGGCGCATCTCTTTTTCGAGGCTGATTTCGTTTGCTCTTGCTTCCGTCTGGCCCATTTTTTCTCCTGATTTACGACCCCTGCCAAAAATTATCCCGCGCCGCTGTCACCGGGATCTGGCGGTTTGCCGCCAAAAGTCGTCCGTTACACGCGCAAAAGACTTCCACGTACGAGTGAAAAATGAATTAACGGCTGATAAACCCAAGGGCCGTATATCCCAGTATCGCTTCATACGCGAGCATGGCGATATAACTTTCGCTAAAATAATACACGATCCCGCCGCCGATGATGGCGGGAATCCCGAAAAGCACCAATGTGCCTATTTTTCTGCTGATCACGCCGGTCAGGCTCTTTGTGTTGCTCGACATTGCGCCCCTCTCCTTTAAATTTTTTTAGCCCGTCAATAACGGATGCTTTGGTAAACGTCGAATTTTTACAAAACGATCAATAAGGCCCAATTGTTTTTATGACACCGCCTCGATGATCATGGCCATTCCCATGCCGCCGCCGATACACATGGAAATCAGACCGGTTGCCGCCTGTTTTTGCTGCATCAGGTTCAGGCAGGTCACGGTCTGTCGTGCTCCCGTGCATCCGATGGGATGGCCCAGAGAAACGCCGCTGCCCACCAGGTTCGGCCGGTCATAAGGAATGCCCAGTTCCATCATGCAGGCAATGGCCTGAGCCGCGAACGCCTCGTTAAGTTCGATAATATCAATATCATCCATGGCCATGCCCGTTTTTTTCAGGACCTTGCGAATGGCCGGAATGGGACCGAGCCCCATGTAAGCCGGATCCACTCCGCCAGCGGCAAAAGAGCGGATTCTGGCAATGGGCGCGAGGCCGAGGGCGTTGGCCTTTTCCGCGCTCATGAGCAACACCGCGGCGGCGCCGTCGTTGATACCCGAAGCGTTGCCGGCCGTGACGGTGCCGTCTTTTTTAAAAACCGGTTTAAGCTTTGCCATCTTTTCCATGCTGGTTTCCATGGGCCGTTCATCCGTGTCCACCACAATGTCGCCTTTGCGGGACGGAATCATCACCGGAACAATCTCTTTGGCAAAAAATCCGTCGCGGATGGCGCCCAGTGCCCGGTTATGGCTCATCACGGACAATTCATCCTGCTCCTTACGGTTGATGCCGTATTTTTCAACAATGTTTTCCGCCGTGCATCCCATGTGATAGCCGTAAAAAATTTCATACAGGCCGTCAAATACCATCAGATCATAGACATCGCCTTTTCCGGTAACTTCCATCCGATGTCCCCATCGGGCTTTGGGCAGCGCCATGGGCACCTGGCTCATGCTTTCCTGGCCGCCGGCCACCACTACATCCGCATCTTTGGTCATGATGGCAGCAGCCCCCAGGGCAATGGCTTTGAGCCCGGATGCGCAAACCTTGTTGACCGTAAACGCCGGGGTCTCCTTGGGGAGCCCGGCCCGGATCATGGCCTGGCGGGCCGGGTTCTGACCCTGGCCGGCGATCAATACATTGCCCATGATCACCTCGTCGATGACCACCGGCGCGGCGTTTTCATCCCATGCACCGGCATTTATCTCCAGCTCGACTTTCCCCTGATCCATTAACTTGTCGGGAGCCGCAGCTTTCATGTCATCACTGATGATCGGACGCAACCCGGCCCGGGCAACGGCCGCCCGGATGGCAGTTGATCCCAGGTCCACCACGGAAACGTCTTTCAACACTCCGCCGAAGGAGCCCACGGGAGTTCTGGCGCTGCTGACGATAACCACTTCTTGCATGTCATTCTCCTTCCTGATATTAAATAACCATCCGCCGTCACTACACTCAAATAAAATAAAAATTATACCAGCGGACGGCGTAAAAAACAAGAACAAATCAAAACGGACCACCATGTGTCTGATCATTCTTGCCATCGATGTCCACCCCGCATATCCTCTGGTCATTGCTGCCAACCGGGATGAATATTACCACCGTCCCACCGCGCCCCTGGCCGTCTGGGACGATATGCCCGATGTGCTTGCCGGCCGGGATCTTGTCGGGGGCGGAACATGGCTTGGCGTTTCAAAAACCGGCCGCATCGCCGCGGTCACCAATTACCGGGCTCCCGGACATCAAAAACCGGATGCCCGGTCCCGGGGGCTGTTGGTCACCCGTTTTCTTACCGGCGATATGGCCGCCGAGGCTTATATGCAGCATGTGCGGAAGGAGAAAGACGCCTACAACCGTTTTAATCTGGTGGCAGGTGATCGGAAGCGCATCTGGTGGATGTCGAATGTTTCCCATAAAATTCAACAACTGACCTCCGGGTTAAGCGGTATCAGCAATCGTCTGCTCAACACGCCGTGGCCGAAAATCGTATCGGCAAAATCCCGGCTCCACGACATTCTCGCTTTTGGTTCCGATTTTGACGTTGAAGCGATTTTCACCCTCCTGTCCGATACTTCCACGCCAGACGATCACCACCTGCCGGATACGGGCATTGGAATGGAATGGGAGCGGATTCTTTCTCCGATATTTGTCATCAGCGATATTTACGGTACCCGGTCCTCATCGGTCATCCGTTGCGATCACGCCGGAAATTTGACCTTTTGGGAACGGACCTGGCAGGTGCCGGGCCCTGTCCCGACACCCGCGGAAACCCGACGGATGGAACTCGATATTCCGGGGTTTGATGTCGGTGTCTCCGGTGAAACAGCCAGAAAACAATGATTTTCATAGCACGCATGGCAGGATTTACATGAACCGACTAAAGGCGTTTTTGTTCCCTGAAATCAACCTGAAATTTCTGCTCCGGGCTTTTCTGGTGGGAGTCATCGCATTTGTTTGTTTCACCTGGATTCTGATTCCATTTCGGGTCCATGGACACAGTATGGCTCCGACTTACCGGGACGGAGATTTTAATTTCTGCAACCGGTTTTACTATTTTTTTTCTTCCCCGTCGCGCCATGATGTGGTGGCCATCCGGTATGCGGGCACCCGGGTCATGCTGCTCAAGCGCATACTGGCGCTGGAAGGTGAAACCATTGCGTTCAGACATGGTCATCTCTATGTCAACGACAAACGTGTTTCCGAACCCTATGTCGCGGGATCCTATGACTGGACCCTGGAACCACGGAAAGTCGCAACCGGTCACGTTTACGTGGTGGGCGACAATCGCCGGGTCCCCATGATGACCCATGATTTCGGTCAGACCCCCATCAACCGCATTGTCGGAGTTCCCTTATGGTGAACATAAACATCAAAAGCCTCATTGCGGCGGCCGTTCTGATCGTCGCGGGCATCATCGCCTTTTTCTGGTATTTTCAAGGCGATGAGGCCAGAATCAAAAAACGGTTCAAAACCATCGCGGAACTGGCGGAAAAAAGTCCGGACGAACATGAATTAACAGCTGCGGTCAACGCCCGAAGAATCGGCGGCATGTTTGCCGACGCCTGCCAAATCGAGATCCCGTCCTATAATATTTCCAGGACTTTTGATAGAAAAGACATCCCCGGCCGTGTGATGGGAGCCCGTTCCAGGTACACGGATATTTCCCTAGACTTTCATGATATCACCATCGATTTTCCAGAAGATGGAACCGCGCAAGTAACCTTGACGGCATATATGGAAGCCGTATGGTTATCCGGAAAGTCCGTCAGGGAGGTCCACGAAATCGCCTGTTGGCTGGAAAAAATCGAAAAAGACTGGTTCTTCAACCAGATTGAAGTCGTCACCGTTCTGGAAAGATAGGGAGAAGCCGTCATCGAATTCTGGGCCATGATCCTTTTTGTCGCGGGTTTGGTCGTGCTGCTGGGCGGGGGCGAATGCCTGGTGCGGGGCGCATCCCGCATGGCCGCCGCCGCGGGCATCTCTCCTTTGGTGATCGGCCTGACCGTGGTGGCCTTCGGCACCAGCTCGCCGGAAATGGCGGTGAGCA
>CAZRES010000192.1:0-3993 GCA_964598885.1 uncultured Desulfobacteraceae bacterium
TCCGGCAGCGGTCGTTTACCATCTCGATCAGATTTCGCGGCATGGTCGTCACCTTGCACCTCCTTTTAAATGGGGTTCCAGGTCAGCTTTATGCGCCTTTTGGCGGTCGTTTTCTTGTGGAAGTTATTTTTGATGGGGACCTTGAATTTTTTTATTTTATCGCAAACCATAAAAAGTTGCAAATTCAAAGCCATCGTTTTATAGAAATCCATAAATTCAACTTCAAAAACACGCCGGATCGAACAATGCGCCTGAAGCATTCTTCAAAACAAGCGTTCATGAAAAGTAATAATTCCCCAAAAAAAGTCTCCAGAAATACACACAAACAGGCGTTAAAACCTTTTTCTACTCCTCGTCAAGGCTGACAAAATCGGCCTGACAGGCCTTAACGGGCATGGCTCCATATGGTCCACCAAATGAAGTATATATTGAAAAGCCTACAAATACAGCAATGTCGACCTTAGGTTCAACCTGGACTGCCAAGGATTTACCAATGTACCTTCATATATTTGAATATATCGTCCGTGGCGCATTGCTAAAATGATGGAGATCTAATTTAAAATAGCGATGTACAATTAGCGTAGCAAGACCATCATTGCCTTGCTGTCTCCTATGGACTGAGCTTTAACAAAATAAAATCGGGACCATTACACACCGATTCATATAAATATCATGAAGTTATAAAGAGTATTTTGGGAAAGGAAAAGACTTAATGAAGATCCAAACCATTCTTGATCAAATTGATTTGCGGAGCATGGCGCTCCCTGAATTTCAGCGCGGATATGTCTGGAACAGAAATCAGGTCAAAGGACTGATGGATTCGCTTTAGCGGCCTCAGCCCCCGGTTACCCTGCTGATCGATGAAACATGGGAAGTTGAAGATATCTTCAACAAAAACGGCTATCTTTTCTTTACCAGCCCGGATGATCTTAAACACTATGTGAACAGGGAAATCCTGGGTATGGTGGAGTAATCCAGCGGCCTTTCGATTTTTATGGAGTAATGCAATGGACAATCAGCAACTTGAGTTATTAATCGCTGAAGGGGAAGGTTTGACCCTTGAGTTCAAGGCTCATTATACTTCAAAAATCGACAAGGACATTGTTGCCATGGCAAACTCCAAAGGCGGTTATATCCTGTTGGGTGTTGATGATAAGGGAAAAATCATCGGCGAAAAACTCAACAATGCCATGAAAGCGGCAATCCATGGTCTGGCAAGAAATTGTGAGCCTCAAATCCAGCTCAGCAAAATTTTTAAAATCGGCGAGGTTGTGGTTATCGAGGTTCCGGAAGGGAATGATAAGCCATATAGCTGTTCGTCAGGGTATTACCGCCGACTGGATGCCATTACTCAAAAAATGAACCAGAAGGAAGTCCGGGCAATATTCCGGGAAGCTATCGATACATCATTTGAAGATTTCCCTTGCTCGAATTTTCAACTAAAAGACATTTCATTAAAAAAAGTCAAAACATTTCTTGCTGAAGCAAAAACATCCTATCAGATCAATAAAGACAACCTGCCTTCCTTTCTTTCCAGTTTAAATATTTATAGAGGATCAGCTATAAATAACGCTGGAGTTCTGATGTTTGCCGCTGATGTGCGCCGCTTTATTCCGCATTCGGAAATCATTCTTGCCGCTTTTAAGGGAGTGGAAAAAACCCTCATTTATGATCGGAAAGATATCGGAGATGATCTTTTGGCACAGCTAAAGGAATCCATTTCATTTATAAAGAAACATTTAAACATTCGAAGTGAAATAAGAGAGTTGAATCGGTATGATATCTATGAAATACCCTTGGACGCGCTTCGGGAAGCTGTCGTAAACGCCATCGTGCACCGCGATTACGGCGTTAAAGGCACCAGTATTTATCTGAGGATATTTGACGACCGAGTTGAAATCGAAAATCCGGGAGGTCTGCCCAAAGGGATTACCAAGGAAAATTTCGGAAAAACATCTATCCGCCGAAATCCGATTGTTGCTGATATGTTCCATCGCGCAGACAAGATGGAGCGCTTGGGTTCCGGCATTGAGCGAATGAGACGATTAATGCGGGACGCGGGTTTAAAGGAGCCGGTATTTGAAAGTGAGAATTTTTTCCGGGCTGTTTTTTTCCGCGATATAAACTATTCCCTTAAACCCGGCAAGAAAAGTTCCCAAAAAGGTTCCCAGAAAGGTTCCCAGAAAGGTTCCCAGAAAATTATAGATTATATCCGTTCCGATCCCAATGTAACCATCAAGGAAATGGCTAAAAAATTAAATATTTCCGATCGAAGTGTCAAAAAATACCTGGCAGATCTGAAAAACCGGGGAATTATAAAACGAATCGGCCCGGACAGGGGCGGCTACTGGGAAATCAATTCATGAACAATGAAATGATCGGAGATGTTCATATGGAATATTGGCGAATATGACGCGATAGTTTGCGTCTGGTTATCACAATCAACAAGCCAATGAAAGGAAGCGGTTATGAAGCAGGCGCTCATTATCGTCGGCGTCGTGGTTCCCATTGTGGCGGCACTGGTCGGTAAAACCCTGTATGACGCGGGTCAGTTCAAAACCATCACGCCTTATTGCGACTGCTCGTGTGAGAGGATTGCGGGGCTTCCCGGACCCGAAGACATCACCGTGGATGCCCAAACCGGCACGGCATTTATATCTTCTGATGACAGAAGGGCTACCTTGGCCGGCAGGCCGGTTCAAGGGGCCGTGTACGGGCTGAACTTAAACTCGGAAGGAGCCGAGCCCGTCAACCTGACGGTGGATTTTGACAAGACGTTTCATCCCCACGGCATCAGCCTTTTCAAAACCGAGGCCGGCGAAACTCTGCTGTTTGTTATCAACCACACCGGAAAGAACCATTTTGTCGAGATCTTCGAATACCGGGATCAACGGCTTGTGCACCGCGAATCCATATCCCATTCCCTGATGTTTTCTCCCAATGACCTGGTGGCCGTGGGGCGCCGGAGCTTTTACGCCAGCAATGATCACGGCGCCCGATCCGAATGGGGCCGCACCCTGGAAGATTATCTTCAACTTGCCCGATCGTATGTGGTTTATTTTGACGGAAACGGTATGGTGGAGGCCGCCGAAGGATTTGCCTATGCCAATGGAATCAATGTCAGCCCCGATGGGAAGCGTCTTTATCTGGCCACCACCATCGGCCAATCCCTGCATGTGTTTTCCCGCGACATTTTCACGGGAAAACTCACTCCCGAATTTGACGTCTTTCTAAATACCGGCACGGACAATATTGAAGTCGACGCGGATGGCAACCTGTATATCGCCTGCCATCCCAAGCTGCTCGATTTTGCCGGCCACGCCAAAGACGATCAAAAGATGAGCCCTTCGCAGGTACTCAAAATTGTCTTTACTGACGCGGATCAATACCATATCGAAGAAATTTACGTAGACGATGGAAGCCAAATATCGGCCTCCAGCGTGGCAGCTCCGTTTAACGGCGGATTTCTGGTGGGTCAGGTGTTTGAAGATCATATTTTACGGTGCATGCAGGACGCCAAGAGCGCCCAATAACCACATTTACGAGGAGGTCGCATGAATTATCTGATTATTGCCGCTGCACTGGCGCTGCTTGCCGGGCTTCTTTATTACGCGAAACAGGAGTCGCAAAACGGGCAACTGATGACCAAACCTTTTCTATCGCTGCTTTTTATTGCTACGGCCATGCTTCAGCCGCACCAGTCCATGACCTATTATCACTTGGTCCTGGCAGGCCTGGGTTTGTGCCTGATCGGAGATGTCTGCCTGATCTTCTTTGCCAACCGCAAGGTCTTTACCGCCGGGCTGGTGGCGTTTCTGGCCGGACATGTACTGTATGTCATTGCGTTTTTCAACGTGGGTTCGGTCGGGCCTCTGGTTTGGGCGACCATTGTTGTCTGCCTCTGCCTGAGCGCGGGGGTGTTTGTATGGCTGCGGCCTCATCTCGGGGAAATGCTCGGGCCGGTCATCGCCTATATCGTGATCATCACCGCCA
>CAZRES010000193.1:0-3992 GCA_964598885.1 uncultured Desulfobacteraceae bacterium
ATCATGCGCCGTATGATGTGGCATTTAAACGATGAATCCGGCGGCATCGGCTGGGGGGTTCCCGAAGCCATGGGCGAGGTTATGGCCCGGCATGAAAAACTGGCACTAGAATATGCCGGTATTCTGATGTCGTATGTTTCCGTTCGCCAGAATTTTCTCGAACACGAGGTATTGCAGCGCGGCGTGCTGTGGGGCATTGGACGTCTGGCCGGCGCTCGCCCAGAACATCTGACCGGCGTGGATGCCGATATCATGCCGTTTCTGGAATCCCCCGATGCTGTTCACCGGGGATACGCGGCCCGGGCTCTCGGAAATTTGAAAAGCCAGGACGCCGCCGGGTTGCTACCACGGCTGACGGACGATTCCGCGGCCCTGACCCTCTATGATGAACATCATTATCTGCTGACCCGGACCACCGTGAGTGCGCTTGCCCAAACCGCTCTGTCGCAGATAAAAAAAGTTGAAAATTCAGAATAAGGAAATCATCAAGCCGGAAAGGATGCCAAATGTACATTCTGGGATTACAGGGAAGTCCCCGCAAGACGGGCAATACGAATCATCTTTTGGACACCTGGCTGGCGGCGGCCGGGGAGCGCGGCGCTGTGACCGAACGGATTCAGGTACCGCAAAAAGACATCCGGCCATGCATCGGGTGCGGAAACTGTGAAAAAAAAGGATTCTGTTCCATCCGTGACGACGACATGACCAAAGAAATCTACGGCAAGCTGCGCCGGGCCGACGTGGTGGTGCTGGCCACGCCCATTTATTTTTACAACGCCACCGCCCAGTTGAAAGCCGTCATCGACCGGAGCCAGACGTTATGGGCCCGCAAATACAAGCTGGGGCTCACGGATCCGGGACGACCGGACCGCAAAGGGGTTCTGCTGGCCGTCGGCGCCACCAGGGGGAAAAACCTGTTTGAAGGCATGATCCTGACGGCCAAGTATTTTTTCGATGCCGTGGGCGCGGATTTTTCCACCAGCCTGACTTATCGGCACATTGAAGACATCGGCGATATGCAGAAGCACGCCGGTATGGCCGATGATGTGAATAAGGCCGTGGCCAGCCTGACCCCGCTGCTGGAGAGAAAAAAAATTCTGTTCGTGTGTAAAACCAACGCCGTCATAAGCCCCATGGCCGCCGTTTTTACCCGATATCTCGCCGGCGCCAAAATCGAGGCCATGAGCGCCGGCATCGCCCCTGCGGCGCGGATCGATCCGGTCATGGAGCAGGTCATGGCCGATTCCGGCCTGGATGCGTCCTTCGGCCTTCCACGGTCCATCGACGATGTCCTTGCCGAAACTTCTCCGGATATGGTGGTTAATATGGGGTGTGGCGACGATTGCCCCGATATCCCCGAAACGGTGGTCGAGGAGTGGAATATCCCCGACCCCGGGGGGCATGACGAGAAAGCCATGCGTTATGCCCGTGATGATATCGAACAGCGCGTAAAACGCCTTATCGCAAAAACAGGGTAAACGCTTTTTATTCCCCCGTCTTTTCCCCGGTTTGACCATTGGCCCGTTACGTGATAAACATATCTTCATGTGTATTTGGCATTTGTCCGCTGGTAGAATAAACCGCTCCGGAGGACAGGTAATCCGGAGGCCGTGCTCCGGGGGGAGAAAAGATCGTGTTTGGAAAACAGTTGCGATTGTTTGAGTTGGTTGGATTTGAGGTCAAGATCGACCTGAGCTGGATCATTATTGCCCTGCTGGTTACCTGGTCGCTGTCTGTGGGGTATTTCCCTTATAAATATTTGAATTACAGCACCCGGACCTACTGGCTGATGGGACTTGTGGGCGCGCTGGGATTGTTTATGTCGATTATCGCCCACGAGTTGGCCCATTCCCTGGTGGCCCGGCGCTACGGCATTCCCATGCGGGGGATCACCCTGTTTCTTTTTGGCGGGGTGGCCGAGATGGATGACGAACCCGCCGCGGCCAAAGATGAGTTTCTCATGGCGGTTACCGGACCCATCTCATCTGCTCTGATTGCCGTGGCCTTTTACGGCGGGTTTCTTCTTGGACGGCATATGGGATGGTCTTATCCGTTAAACGGCGTTATCCTTTATCTGGCCATGATCAACGCTATTCTGGCGGCCTTTAATCTGCTGCCGGCCTTCCCGCTGGACGGGGGGCGGATGCTGCGGGCCGCCCTCTGGCACATCAAGGGAAATCTCAAATGGGCGACCCGGGTTTCGTCGAGAATCGGTTCCGGGTTTGGTCTGTTTTTAATCATCTACGGCGTATTTCAGTTTATCTCCGGGAATTTCATTGGCGGCATGTGGTTTTTTCTCATCGGCATGTTTCTCAAAGCTGCGGCCGAAGCCTCGTTTCAACAGCTTATCACCCGAAGGACCCTGGAAGGCGAGCCGCTGCGGCGCTTTATGAATACAAGCCCGGTCACGATCCCGCCGGACCTCACCATTGAACGGCTCGTGGAAGATTATGTCTACACCCATCATCACAAACTCTATCCGGTGGTTGCAGACGGCCGGCTGACCGGATGCGTCACCACCCGTCAGATCAAGGAAATCCCGCAGGAGCGCTGGGCTTCAACCACTGTGGCGGATGTGGCCGCGACCTGCGATTCAGACAACACCATCAGCCCGGATGCCGATGCCACCGAGGCCCTTTCCAGAATGCGGCGCACCAATGCCGGCCGCCTCATGGTGGTGGACCGGGACCGCCTGCTGGGCATTATCTCCTTAAAGGACATGATGGAGTTTTTATCTTTGAAGATCGAACTGGAGTCGTGATGGTTTAGATAACGGCGGCCCGGAAAGGTTCCTTTCCTTTATCGTCCGGCTGGAAGATTTCTGCCGGCAGAGACCTTAAAACCGGTGGGACGCCGGGTCACACATTGTTGTGGAAAGGGTTTCTCCGGAAACCTGAAAACGCTTCATGAACCGGCGATCAATAAAGTCTTTAAGCCAGAACGCCCATCGCCCCGAAAAAACTTTCCCGTTTTTCACAAGAATGGCTTTTTTATTTCCCAGGTTGAAAATCAGCAGATACGGTCCGCCGGGGTTAAAGGGCTTGAGCTTCCGGTTCTGAAGGGCGGCATACAGGTTTTCAAACAAAGGACGATTCTGACGAACCGGGTAAACTCCCACTTTATCTAAGGGCCTGTCATTAAAATAAATGCAGTCGCCGCCCCCGAAAATATCGGGTTGCGTCTGGCAGGCAAGGTATCGGTTCACCAGAAGGTTCCCGTCCGGACCCGTGGGCAGGCCCGAGCGTTTAAAGATTTTCGGGGCCGTCACTCCCCATGCCAGGACCGTGCAGGAGGTCGTAAACCGGCGGCCGTCATGGGTTGAGGCAACTCCGTTTTCAACGGAGCGCAACGCGGTTTCTTCCTCCACGCGGATATTCCGTCTGGCAAAAGATTTCAACGCCCTTTGCCGCACCTTTTCCGGGAATCGTTCCATGAGCCTGTCCCCGGCCAGAAGCGTTACCATAGCGGGCTTTTTTGCATCCCTTGCAAGCTTCTGCAAGGCTCCGGCAACCTCCAGCCCCGCGGGTCCGCCGCCGACCACTATAAAGCGCGGCGTATCCCGGTCTTTTAGCAGAGAAAGGGCCTTTTTGCGCAGGTTTAAAAGATTTTCAATCGGCTTTACCGGAAAGACGTCAGGCGCACCTTCAGCTAACAAACCGTAAGAAACGCTGCTCCCGATGTTAAAGGAAAGCACATCATAGTTGACGGAACGTCCCGAATCCAGAATCAGACGTTTCTTGTCCGCCTCCACGCGAACGGCCCTGTCCTGAATAAAATCCGCCCCCCTGTCCTGGGCCGTCTTTTTTATGTGAAAGCGTATGGCATCCGGCCCATAAATCCCCGCCAACATCCCCGGCCCCATTCCCGAGTAATAGTGATATTCTGATGGACTGATCAAAGTTACCCGGTGGCCTTTTTCCAAAAATACGGGAATGTTCAGCAGAGTAGTGAGATGCGCATGCCCGCCGCCGGCAAGGACCAGATGTGCCATA
>CAZRES010000194.1:0-3952 GCA_964598885.1 uncultured Desulfobacteraceae bacterium
GCCATCCAGTCCGGACACAACGACATGGTCCTGGTCCTGGGGCACTGCAAGGAATCCCAGTGCGCCAGCCGCAACATGGTCACCCATGTGGCATTCGACCCCTTCTTTACCCGGCCGGTGGGCCTTGACTTCTGCGCGGCCGCCGGCCTCCAGGCCCAGGCATACGGTGCCAGATCCGGCATCACCGATGAGCAGCTGGCCAAAGTCGTGGCCCGGTCCCGGAAGCACGCGGCCCGGAATCCCTATACGCCGGGTCTTGAGGAACTCACTGCCGAAGCGGTGCTGGCATCCGACATGCTGGCGGATCCCATCCGGGCCCTGCATGCCCGGCCGGTTTCCGACGGGGCCGTGGGCATGGTTCTGGCCGCCGAGGACATCGCCCTCAAAATAAGCGACAAACCCATATGGATCACCGGAGTGGGCAACAGCATGGATCATTTCTTCCTGGGAGACCGGGATCTGGCGTCCAACCGGTCCTTAAAAGAAGCCGCGGCCCGGACCTACAAGCGGGCCGGGATCACCGATCCGAAAACCGCCTTTGACGTTATCGAAATCTCCGACCAGTACGCCTACCAGCTCCCCATGTGGATGGAAGGCCTCGGCATGGTGGACGAAGGCAAGGCCGGCCAATGGATTGACGACAACGGTCCCGACAAGCTCCATGTCAACATGTCCGGCGGCATGCTGGCCGGCAACCCGCTGATTCTCGGCGGTCTTGTCCGGGCGGCCGAAGCCGTATTTCAACTGCGGGGCGAAGCCGGCAAAAACCAGGTGGAAAACGCCAAAACCGCCCTGGCCCACGGGGTCATGGGACCGGCGGGACAATTTCATTCCGTGATTACTCTGGAACGGAACTAGGAGGAATAAAAATGAAAAAAAATCGCAATGTCGGCATCATCGGCGTAGGCCAGTCCGCTTATTCCAGTCACCGGGAAGACGTCAACCAGCCGGAACTGATTCACGAGGCCGTTGCCGAAGCCCTCGCGCACGCCGGTATGACCATCGACGATATCGACTGCATTGTCCACGGCAACATGGAACTCTTTGAAATGGTCCACCAGCCCGACTGCTGGCATTCGTTGGGAATGGGCTCGGTGGGCAAGGAAACCCTGCGGGTCACCACCGGAGGCACCACCGGCGCCACCATCTGCTGCACGGCGGATTATCTCGTGGCCTCGGGCATGCACGACGTGGTGCTGGCCGTGGGGTTTGAAAAACTCCAGGAAGGCCATACCACCGGCGGGATCACCAACATGGCCGATCCCCTCTGGGCCCGGCAGCTCCAGACCGGGGCCCTGACCGGCATGACCGCCGAAGCCATCATCAACGAATTCGGCGAGGAGCGGGCCAAGAAAGCCTCCATGAAATACCGTGTCATCATGGACAAGCACGCCATGAAAAACAAAAAAGCCCACCGCCGCCTGGGTCTGGAATTCGACCAGGCCGACGACCTGATGGTCAACTCCCCGGCCCTGGTGGGCGAACTGCGCATGATCCACATGTGTTCCCAGAGCGACGGGGCCTGCGCCGTGATTTTCGCCTCCGAGGAAAAAGCCAAACAGTTTCGTAAAAACCCCGCCTGGATCAAGGATCATATCACCGTCCATCGCGAAGAAAGCTTTGCCTGTTTCGGCGACGCGCCCGTGGTGCTCAGCCACCGGTATGCGGCGGAAAAACTCTTTGAACGAAACGGCATTAAAAATCCGCGCAAAGAAATCGACATGTTCGAAATGTACGACCCCTCCAGTTGGTGGGGCCTTGACTGGCTCCGGGAATTTCTCCTGTTCGATGGCGACGAGCACCTGAAAATGGTGGAAAACGATGAAATCACCATTGACGGGGATTTTCCCATCAATCCGTCCGGCGGCGTTACCGCGTCCAATCCCATCGGGGCCACGGCCCTGGTCCGGGTGGCCGAAGCGGCTCTTCAGATTATGGGAGAGGCCGGGGAACATCAGGTGCCCAAGACCGTCAACCAGGCCCTGGCCTCGGGATTCGGCGGCACTCTCTGGACGGTGCTGTTCCTGATGACCCGGGAGGCTCCCTGATATGGCGGCGGACCCAATTGATATCATGGAAAGCGGCATCGACCGGCAGCAATACAACGGCACATTTATCATATAAGGACGCAACTATAAGGAGGGTGGTATGAATATCGGCACCTATATCGACAACGCCGTGGCAAAATTCAAGGACAGTCCCTATCTGACCTTTTATGACAGGACCTTCACGTATACGGAGATCAGCCACAAAATCAATATTCTGGCCAATGCATTGACAAAACAGGGATTTAAAAAAGGCGATTTTATTCATGTCTGGGTTCAAAACAGCCCGGAAACCCTGATCGCCTATTACGCCATTATCAAGATCGGAGCCGTGGCCGGCCCCATCAACGGGTGGTGGAAAGGACCGGAGGTCAAATATCTGCTCAATGATTCGGGCGGCTCCGGCCTGATCGTGGAAGACCAGTACCTTCCCATCTTCAATGAAATCAAAGACCAGTGCCCGCACCTGAAAACCGTCATCCTGATCGGCGAGGAACCGGGGGAAAAGATGATTCCCTTTGACAGCCTCATGGATCAGGGCGACGATACGCCCGTGGTCTGCGAATCCGATGAAGAAGATACGTCCTTTATTTTCTATACGTCCGGCACCACCGGCAATCCCAAGGGCGTTCTGCTCTCCCATAAAAACGTGGTGGCCGACGCCAACGGCATCAACGCGGCCCTTGACACGGATGAAAAAAGAAATTTTCTCTGCTTTCTTCCCTTATTCCACGTCAACGCCATGCTGACCTGCACTTCGGCCATGGAAAAAGGCCATCATATCATACTGCGCAAGGGCTTTTCCGCCAGCGAGTTCTGGGAAGTGGTGGAAAAATACAAAATCAATTTCTGGTCCGCGGTCCCGGCCGTCTACCAGATCCTGCTCACGGATCCGTCACGGAAAAACTTCGATCTTACCTCCATGGAGTTCGGCATCTGCGGCGCGGCCCCGTTAACTGAAGAGACCATGCGAAATTTCGAAAAAACCTTCGACGTTCCCATCGTGGAAGGCTACGGCCTGACCGAAGGCACCTGCGTATCCACCATCAACCCCCGGGTCGGGGTCCGGAAAGTCGGCTCCATCGGCAAGGCCCTGCCCGGCCAGGAAGTCCTGATCTTCGACGAAGAGGGCAACGAACAGCCCGTCAATACGCCCGGTGAAATCGTGATCAAGGGCGACAATGTCATGAAAGGCTATTTCAACAAGCCGGAAGAAACCGCCAAAACCATCGTCAACGGATATCTGTACACCGGCGACGTGGGCATCAAGGACGAAGACGGCTATATCTTCATCGTGGACCGGAAAAAAGACATGATCATCCGGGGCGGTGAAAACATCTACCCCAAGGAAATCGACAACCTGCTGGCCACCCATCCGAAGATTTCCGAAGCCGCCACGGTCGGCATTCCGGACAAAACCATGGGCGAGGAAGTCAAGGCGTTCATAGTGGCTGAAGACGACACCCTTACCGAAGAAGAAGTCATTGAATTCTGCAAGCAGAACCTGGCCACGTTCAAAGTTCCCAAATACGTGGAAATTCTGGATGAGGATTTCCCCCGCAGCCCCATCGGCAAAGTGTTGAAGAAAACGCTCCGGGTCTGGGGAGTCGAGGGCACACCCAAGGCCGACAAGGGGCCGGAAGTCACCGTGGCCGATATCTTCGGCACCATGGAACAGCGGGCCATCCCGGAAAATCTCAAAGGGATCAAGGCCAATTACGGCTATAACATCACCGGCACCGGCGGCGGCGAATACACCGTGTGCGTGGACGACGGCACTGTCAAGATCGTGGAAGGCATCAAGGATCCCAACGTCACCACCACGGTGGCGGCCAAGGACTGGATCGCCATTACCCTGGGCAAGCTCGACGGCATGACCGCGTTTACCTCGGGCAAGCTCAAGGTGG
>CAZRES010000195.1:0-3942 GCA_964598885.1 uncultured Desulfobacteraceae bacterium
CGGCTCCATGATCACGGTGATGAACCGGGACTGGGGCGGATTTTTAAAATAGCCGGTGAGCGGATTGCCGTGCCCCCGGGCCGACGGCAGATCACGTACCGGCAGGGCATAGCTTCGGCCCGTGGAATCGAGAAACGCGGCCGACTGGTTGCTGCGGCCCCGGGCCGCGGCCAGAAATCCGTCTCCGGTCTTATAGATGAGCGCCTCGGGATCGATGTCGTTTCCCTTGGCCATGCGGGCCCACCCCTGCTTGGACAATACCACGGTCACGGGTTCGGCCGGTGACAAATCCACCGGGGTCATGGCTCTGGCATCTCTTCTTTCCACGATCACCGTGCGCCGAGAATCGCCGTATTTTTCGGCATCGGCCAGCAGCTCTTTTTTGATCAGGGTTTTCATCCGGGCGTCGGAAGTTAAAATCTTTTCAATATCGCCCCGCTCTTTTTCCAGAGCCTGCTTTTCCTTGAGAAGTCTGGTCTCTTCCAGCCGGGCCAAATGACGGAGCCGCAACTGGAGGATGGCTTCGGTCTGGTGGTCGGTCAGCGTAAATTCGGCCATAAGCAACGGCTTGGGTTCATCATTATGGCGGATGATATAAATCACCCGGTCCAGGTTCCGATAGGCAATCAGCAGACCGTCTAAGATGTGGAGACGGGCAGCCACGGCTTCCAGGCGGAAGTTGAGCCGTTTGCGGACGGTTTCCGTGCGAAAGGTCAGCCATTCGGTCAGCAGGCCGGCCAAGTTCTTGACCCCGGGTTTGCGGTCAAGACCGATCATGTTGAGATTGACCCGGCAGGTCCGCTCCAGTTCCGTGACGACAAACAGATGCAGCATGAGCGCGTCGATGTCCACCCGGGAGGAGGACGGTGTGATCACGATGCGCACCGGCTCGTCATGGTCGGACTCATCCCGGATATCGGCGATCATGGGAAGTTTCTTTTGCTCCATGAGCCCCGCCATCTGTTCGATGACCTTGGCGGGCGACACCTGATGGGGCATGCGGGTGATGACGATATCGCCGTTTTCCGTAGTCCAGGAAGCCCGCATGCGGACCGACCCGTTGCCGGTGCGGTAGATTTCCATCAGGTCCGCCCGGGAGGAAATGATCTCCGCGCCGCCGGGATAATCCGGACCCTGAATGAATTCACATAACGCCTCCACATCCGCATCCGGATGATCGACAAGATGCACGCAGGCCCGCACCACTTCCGCCAGATTGTGAGGAGGAATATCCGTGGCCATACCCACGGCGATTCCCATGGTGCCGTTTAACAGGATATGGGGCAGCCGGGCCGGCAGAACCGCCGGCTCCCACAGGGTGCCGTCGAAATTGGGGGTCCATTCCACGGTGCCCATGCCCAGCTCGGACAAAAAGATATCGGCAAACGCCGACAGCCGCGATTCGGTGTAGCGCATGGCGGCAAAGGATTTGGGATCATCCGCGCACCCGAAATTGCCCTGGCCGTCGATCAGCGGATACCGGTAGGAAAACGGCTGGGCCATGAGCACCATGGCCTCGTAGCAGGCCAGGTCTCCGTGGGGGTGGAACTTGCCCAGCACGTCGCCCACGGTGCGGGCCGATTTCTTGTGTTTGGCCGTGCTTTTGAGACCCAGCTCGGACATGGCGTAAAGAACCCGGCGCTGTACGGGCTTGAGACCGTCGCCGATGCCGGGCAGGGCCCGGTGCATGATGACGGTCATGGCATAATTCAGATACGCCTTTTCGCTGTAATGATCGATGAGGATCGAATCAAACCCGCTTTTCCCGTTGACGTTTGTTGCTTTGCTCTCTGTCCTCTCCATCATATCGCCACCATGTCCCCTTTTTCCTCCAGCCAGATTTTCCGGGCTCCGGCGTGTTTTTTCCCCAGCAGCATGTTCATTACGGCATACAGGTTTTCGGTATTTTCACTGCCAATGGTCAGCCGGACCAGCCGCCGGGTGTCCGGGTCCATGGTGGTCTCCCGCAGCTGCAAGGGATTCATTTCTCCCAGACCTTTGAAGCGCTGCACCCCGACCTTCTGATTCTTTTTGGCGTATTTCCGGACGATGGCTTCTTTTTCGGCATCATCCAACGCATAATAAACCTGATTGCCGATATCGATCCGATACAGGGGCGGCAGAGCCGCAAACACGTGCCCGGAGGCCACCAGGGGCTTGAAATGCCGCAGAAACAGCGCGCACAGCAAGGTGGCGATATGCAGGCCGTCGGAATCCGCGTCCGTCATGATAATGATCTTGCCATAACGCAAACCCGAGATATCGGTCGATCCCGGCTCCACCCCCACGGCCACGGCAATGTCCCGGACCTCTTTTGACCCCAGAAGCGTTTCGGCTGTCACTTCCCAGGTATTTAAAATTTTTCCCCGCAACGGCAAGATCGCCTGGGTCTGCCGGTTCCGGGCCTGCTTGGCGGATCCGCCCGCGGAATCGCCCTCCACCAGAAACAACTCCCCCTGTTCCATGTCCTGGCTGACGCAGTCGGCCAGCTTTCCCGGAAGGGTCGGTCCGCTTACCGATTTTTTCCGGACCACTTTTTTGGCGTCCCGGGTTCGTCGCCGGGCCGCGTCAACGGCGATTTCAGCGATCCGCTCCCCGATTTCCGGATGATGATTGAGCCAGATGCTGAAGGCGTCCTTGACCGCGCCCGACACAAAGGCCGCGCTCTGGCGGGACGCCAGCCGCTCCTTGGTCTGGCCGGAAAACCGCGGGTCCATCATTTTGACCGAAAGCACGTAGACGCACTTTTCCCAAACATCATCCGGCGCCAATTTGAGGCCCCGGGGCAGAAGCTTACGCAGGTCGCAGAAATCCCGCAACGCGTTGGCCAGGCCCTGCCGGAAGCCGTTGACATGGGTGCCCCCCATGGGGGTGGGGATCAGGTTGACAAAGCTTTCGGCCACGGTCTCGCCGCCGTCGGCCAGCCAGGACACGGACCAGGACACGTATTCATCCGTGCCTTCAAACTCGCCGCAGAAAGGGGCCGAGGGAACGATGTCAAACCCGTTCATGCACTGGATCAGATACTCGCCCAGGCCGGTGGTGAAATGCCAGGTCTCGGTTTCCCCGGTTTTCTGGTCAAAAAAGCCGACCCGAAGGCCCGGGCAGAGCACCGCTTTGGCCCGCAGGCTGTGTTTCATCCGGGGCACGGCAAATCCAACGGTGTCGAAATACTGCGGGTCCGGCCAGAACCGGATGGCCGTCCCGGTGCGGCGCTGCCCCACCGTGCCGGTGACCGTGAGGTCGGAAATCTTTTCCCCGCCCTCAAAGGCGATCTCGTATTTCCGGCCGTCCCGACAGATCTCGATTTCCAGGCGTTTGGAAAGGGCGTTGACCACCGACACTCCCACTCCGTGGAGTCCGCCGGAAAACCGGTAATCCTTGTTGGAGAATTTGGCGCCCGCATGCAGCCGGGTCATGATCACCTCCACCCCGGATATTTTTTCCGTGGGGTGCAGGTCCACGGGCATGCCCCGGCCGTTGTCGGCGACCTTGACGGAACCGTCTTCAAACAGGATCACGTCGATTTTGTCGGCATATCCGGCAATGGCTTCGTCCACGGCGTTGTCGATGACTTCCTGGGCCATGTGGTTGGGCCGCTGGGTGTCGGTGTACATGCCGGGACGCCGACGTACCGGATCGAGCCCCTCAAGGACCTCCACGGACGCGGCCGTATAATCCGCGGCTGGCCGGCGGATGTTGTTAAACAGGTTGTTTTCTTTCAATGGGGTCTCTCTTTGCTGTCAATAGAATTTTATATCAGATAATGATAATATTTTTCAGTGATCGGCTTACGAGCGTCGGCCGTGCCGGCCATCCATCCGCTCGCTCGATGCGCGTGTTGCCGGACGTGCCGGTTGATCCGCTGAATTTCTCAAACTCGGGCTTTGCCCTCAAACAGTGAGAAATTCTTACCGCGGATCAACCGGCACGTCTTTTTCG